>DHIM01000204.1:6840-7039 GCA_002403785.1 Clostridium sp. UBA4746 | reverse complement strand
TAATATATACTTTATTTATCGTACTATGGATATAACTTATATTCTATGTAATAAATTAAAATCCTTCTTTATACTTTTTATGCACATATTCGTATATAGTCATAATAATGCATTTTTCTTCTATGCATATGCAAATACTTCCACGTTTAATTTCAATGTCTTGAAAAACATCTATTGAAACTATTTCTACTTGTTTTTT
>DHIM01000204.1:0-6595 GCA_002403785.1 Clostridium sp. UBA4746 | reverse complement strand
CCATTAGCATAAAGTTTTGAAATATCCTTTGGATTTACTTTAACTAAAACTTTATTAAAATAAATATCATTTTTTAAATTATCATTGATAACATCATATAATAATTCATTATATATACTACCTTCAACAAGCTCCCCAAATGCAGGATGAAAAGGTCCCGCAACTAGATCATGACCTTCTGAGATTTCTTCAGTAGCCTGTAGTCCTATCCTAATAACATTTATTTGGTTTGCAACCATCATAATGTAAATAATCTTACTTATATTAACTGCTTCACTTAATAAATAAGGTTTAAATTTTTGCTCTATATACATTTTCTCCATATGTGTATCTTTAATTACAAGAGCCGGATATATTCGGCAAATATCTGGTTTAAGCTCTATAACTTTTTTAGCTGTCTCAATATCTTTGTTTTTATTGTCTCCTGGGAGACCTATCATGATTTGATGTCCTAAGATAAAACCGTACTCCTTTATAAGTTTTGATGCATTTTCTACATCGAGTGCAGTATGACCTCTACCAGATTTTAACAGTACTTCTTCATCCATTGATTGTACTCCGAGTTCTATAATATCTACAGAGTATTTTTTTAGGTTTTGTAATACAAAATCATCTATATAATCTGGTCTTGTAGATAATCTGATAAATTTTATTTTATTATTATCTTTAAACCTCTTAGCAACAGTTAAAAGTTCTATCTGTTTTTCTGTTTTTATAGCTGTAAATGTTCCTCCAAAAAATGATACTTCAATAATAGCATCCTCGTTATTTATTGTTTGCAAATATTCATTTACTGTTTGCTCCACATACATTGCATCAACTTTTGCTTTTGTGCCTGTTATGCTATTTTGATTGCAAAATACACACTCATGTGGGCAACCCTCATGTGGAACAAAAATGGGAATAATATAGTGCAAATTACTCATTCATTTCCACCTGATTATCCATAACCTCTTTGGCTGCATTTTGCTCTGCTTCTTTTTTACTAAAGCCTTGACCTGATCCTTTTATAGAATCATTTATTAATACATTGACAAAAAATTCTCTTCTATGTGGTGGTCCTTCAAATTTTACAAGTTCATAGGAAATATTCACTTCTCCATTTTGCTGAAATATTTCTTGAAGTTTGGTCTTATAATCCAAAATAATCTCATTGCTAATTGCTTTCTCTATGGTTGCTTTAAAATTATTAAGTATAAATGACTTAGAGTATTCAATTCCTTTATCTAAATATACAGCAGCAATTATTGCTTCAACACAATCTGCCAAAATTGAAACTCTATTTCTACCACCAGTAATTTCTTCACCTTTGCTCATGTTCATATACCTTCCAAGTTCCCAACCGATTGCAATATCGCATAATGAATTTTCGCAAACAATTAGAGATCTGATCTTGGTTAAATAGCCTTCGGGCTGTTCCGTGAAACGGCTATATAAATATTCAGATATTACAAGTTGTAACACAGAATCCCCCAAGAACTCAAGCCTTTCATTAAATTCAACCTTTTTTTTCTGATTTGCATATGAGCTATGAGTTATTGCATTTTTTAATAGCTCCTTATCACTAAAATTTAATCCCAGTTCCTTCTCAAGATCCTGTAATTTTATATTATTTTTCATAATCATTACTCCTTTTCGGAAGTTTATTTAAATATGTATTATCTGTAAGCATACCCTTTATCATTGTCTTCATGTAAATTTGTAGTAATTTTTCAAATTTATTATTCAATTTACTTGGACAGTTTATGTATTATAACTTTTTTAACAGTTGTTTTTTAGAACTGCCTTTTATAATAAATTCAAAAATAAGTTTGAGAAGTTAAAGACCCGCAGTTCTGCGGAGCCTTATATTATTCTTCGGAATGCGCTTTAACATATTCTACTATATCACCAACAGTCACAATTTTCTCAACGTCTTCATCAGGTATTTCTATATCGTACTTTTCTTCGAGTGCCATAATCAATTCAACAATATCTAAAGAATCAGCGCCTAAATTATTCATAAAAGATGATTCCATTTTTATTTCTTCTTCATCTATACCTAATTGCGATGCTATACACGCTCTAATTTTTTCAAACATAATATTTTCACCTCCTTACATTTACATATGATACATATGATACATATTAATTATTACAAATTGCTATTTATATTTTTTTCTTTCTCAGATAATTTTTTAATTTCATTTTTTAATTTATCTACAACATTATTTTCATAAAATATTGTAGCCTGTTTAATTGCGTTTTTAAAAGCTTTAGCATCTGAACTTCCATGAGCTTTTATACAAATACCATTTACACCTAAAAATGCAGCACCGCCATACTCTTTATAATCAAAATCCTTTTTAAACCTTTTAAAAACTGGTTTTAATAGTATACCTCCAAGTTTAGTTCTGAAAGATCCCATTATTCTAGTTTTTAACAACTCAAATATATTAGCAACTGCACCTTCATATAATTTTAAAATTACATTTCCTGTGAATCCATCACAAACTAAAACATTAACTTCTCCAGTTGGAATTTCTCTGGCCTCCACATTACCTACAAAATTTAAATTTGCTTCCTTTAACAATTTATGAGTTGATTTTGAAAGTTCATTACCTTTCTCTTCTTCAGTTCCTATATTCACAAGGCCCACGGTTGGATTCTCTATTTTCAGAATGTTTTCAAAATATATTTTTCCCATAAGTCCAAATTGGAGTAAATAATGAGGTTTACATTCTGCATTTGCCCCACAGTCAATTATCATAAATGGCATTTTCTTACCTGGAACTACCGGTGCTAAAGCCGGTCTATCAATACCTTTTATTCTTCCCACTATAAGAGTAGATCCAGCTAAAAAAGCACCAGTGCTTCCAGCTGAAATTATAGCATCTGCTTCCCCACCTTTTACAAGATTTAAGGCTTTCACTAAGCTAGAATCCTTTTTACGTTTAATTGCAATTACTGGATGTTCACTTGTACTAATAATTTCTTTAGCATCCACAATTTTTATTTTATTACAGTCGTAAGTATATTTTTTTAGTTCTTCTCTAATCAAATCTTCAGGTCCAGTTATTAATATATCTATATCATATTCTTTTATAGCTTCAATACAACCTTCGACTACAGCATTCGGAGAAAAATCTCCGCCCATCCCATCAACAACAACTACCATCTTAGCCCCTCACTTTGAATGTGCCTCTTATATTTATTGATATTTATTTATATTTATTTATATTTATTTGTCCATTTATATTATATACCATATTGCGTAAATCTCTAGTATTAATAATGTCATAATAAAAATATTATGTTATAAATGCATTTAAAAATAAAAAAAGAAAGTCTTTCGACTTTCTTTTTTATTTTTGTTCCATTGAAACTACTTCTCTATTTTTGTAATATCCACAGTTTTTACATACTCTGTGAGCAAGCTTCATATCGTGGCATTGAGGGCACTCAACTATTCCTGGTAAACCAAGTTTAAATGTTTGCGCTCTACGATTATCTCTTCTACCTTTAGAAAATTTTCTAGCAGGATTTCCCATTGTAACACCTCCTTAATCAGTCGGAAACAAATTTTTTAATTTTGCCAACCGTGGATCAATATCATCAAAAGTACATTTACATGTGCTTTGATTTAAATTGATTCCGCACTTATGGCATAAGCCTTTACAATCTTTATTACAAAGTTTTTTTATAGGCAGAATAGAAATGATATTATTTTCTACAATCTCATTTAAATCTAATCTATCATTTTCAATAAAAATAATATCCTCATCTTCACTCGTTAGAGTTTTCGACAGTTTTTCATTTAATTCAATATGTATTGAATAAGAAAAGGTTTCAAGACACCTAGAACAAGCAAGTAATAGTTCAGTCTCAATACTTCCAATTAAATCTATTTCATCACCATTAGGCTTTAAAACCAAATCTAACTTAACCGGTTTAGAAAACTCTATAAATTCATTATCATAGAAAAATTTATCTTTTTCTAAATCTAATCGGATTTTTTTTCTTGTTTTTTTATTACTAAATAATTCTGAAACATCTATTACCATACTATCCACTCTGAAAAACTAAATGAATTCAGTTTTTTCTCGTATAAAGAAAATCTTTATACCTTGTATAAAAAAATTATACAGCTCGAGCAAAGCTTCTGCGTCCCTCCTAACTAAATTGTTTTTTACTTACATCAAACACAAACTATTATATAAATAATACAGTGAAAAGTCAAGAATTATTTATCATAGAAATTAACAATAATTTTATTTTATAAGCTCAATGGTGTCTCTTGCAATCACAAGCTCTTCATTTGTTTGTATAACTAATATTTTAATTTTTGAGTCATCCATGCTTAATTCTGCATCTTTTCCTACTACATTATTTTTAGACTTATCAATAAACGCTCCCAAAAATTCTAATCCATTACATATCTGCACTCTTGTCCGTGGAGAATTCTCACCAAGTCCAGCAGTAAATATAATAGCATCTACCCCTCCCATTACTGCAGCATAAGCACCTATAAATGTTTTAACTTTATAGCAAAATATATCAATTGCGAGTTGTGCTCTTTTATTTCCATCTTTCATTGCAGCTGCTTCAACATCTCTAAAGTCATTGCTTACTCCTGAGACTCCTAAAATACCTGATTTTTTGTTGATTAAATCATTTGCTTCATCAATTGTTAATTTCAATTCTTTCATTATATAAGTTAATATAGCTGGATCTACACTTCCACATCTAGTTCCCATCGCTATTCCCTCGAGCGGAGTAAATCCCATACTTGTTTCTACTGATTCACCATTTTTTATAGCACAAACGCTTGCTCCATTTCCTAAATGGCAAGTAATTAATTTTAGACTTTTTATGTCTTTATCCATCATCTCTGCAGCTCTAGCTGACACAAATTTATGAGACATTCCGTGGAATCCATATTTTCTAATACCATAGTCAGTATAAAGGTAATATGGAAGTGGATATATATATGCCACTTCTGGCATTGTTTGATGGAATGCCGTATCAAATACAGCAACCATTGGCGTGTTTGGCATTAATGCGCGACAAGCATTTATTCCATCTATATTAGCAGGATTGTGAAGAGGTGCAAGTTTTGTGCATTCTGCTAAACCTTCCATTACTTCATCATTAAGTTTAACCGATTTTGCATATTTTTCTCCACCATGAACTACTCTATGTCCTACCGCACCTATTTCTGATAAATCTCTAATAACACCATGCCTTTCATCTAAAAGTGCTCCGATTATTAATCTAATAGCATCTTTATGATTTTTCATTGATTCTTCAATAATATATTTTTTCCCATTAGCGCTTTGAGTTAAGCTTGATCCATCCATTGCTATTCTTTCTACTAGCCCTTGTGCCAAAGATTCCTCATTTTCCATGTTTAATAACCGATATTTAAGAGATGAACTTCCACAATTTATAACTAATACTTTCATTAAATCCTCCCATAATGTATTTTTCTGTATAATAAATAAAACTATTTTTGCATTTGAGCTTGAACTGCAGTCACTGCAACAACATTTACTATATCTTCAACACTACATCCTCTTGATAAATCATTTATAGGTCTCGCAAATCCTTGACAAACTGGTCCAATTGCCTTTGCTTTAGCAAATCTTTGTACCAATTTGTAACCAATATTCCCAGATTGTAAATCAGGGAACACTAAAACATTTGCAATTCCAGCTACATTACTGTTTGGTGCTTTTTGCTTTGCTACACTAGCAACTATTGCTGCATCTAACTGAAGTTCTCCGTCAATTTGTAAATCAGGTCTAACACTCTTTGCAATTTTAGTAGCTTCTACTACTTTATCAACAAGTTCATGTTTTGCACTGCCCATAGTTGAAAAAGATAACATTGCAACCTTTGGTTCAAAATTACACAATAATTTTGCATTATCTGCAGTGCTAATAGCTATAGCTGCTAATTCTTCTGCATTAGGATTTATATTAACAGCAGAATCTGCAAATAAAAGCAGTCCGTCTTCTCCATATTCATTGTTAGGCAATTCCATTATAAAGAAACTTGAAACAACCTTAATCCCTGGTGCAGTTTTAATTATTTGCATTCCTGGCCTAAGTAGATCTCCTGTATAATGTATTGCTCCTGATACTATTCCATCGGCTTCCCCCATTTTAAGCATCATGGTTGCAAAATACACACAATCTTGCATTGTTTCTGCTGCTTTTTCTACAGTCATTCCTTTGTTTTTTCTTAGCTCATAAAATTCTTTTGCATAAAAACCAGTTTTCTTAGAGTTTTTCGGATCTACAATTTCTATACCTTCAAGGTTAACTCCAAATTTAGCTGCTTTTGTTCGTATGACACCTAGATCTCCAATTAATATTATTTCAGCTAATGAATTATTTTTAATGATTTCACTAGCTTTTATAGTTCTATCTTCTTCACCTTCTGGAAGTATTATTGTTTTTTTATCTACTTGTGCCTTTTTACATATTTTCTCTATAAAGGTCATGTTTATTTCTCCTCTCAATTAATATCAGATTTTACACATCAATAATATACACTTTCCCCCTATACCTTTCACCATAATAAGGAAAAACAATTTACATATATTATATAT
>DHIM01000212.1 GCA_002403785.1 Clostridium sp. UBA4746 | reverse complement strand
GGAATACACAGTATAATTATTTTATTATGAGTGCCATAGTATCATTTTATTGTTCTATAATTCGAACAAAAAATTTTGGAGGGGTAAAATGAAAAAAGTAAAATATACAATTGTATCAGTTGCCATATTAATTATTTCAGTATTAGTTATTATATTATCAATTTTAGATTTATTAAATATTACTAATAGGAATATAACAATGCCAATTATATCTCTATTAGGAGGTATCGTGTGTATATCAACGGGTTATTCTTTATATATTAAGAACAAAAAAGGAGAAGCAACTTTCTTAATTTTAAGTGGAATATTTGTAATCTCTGTTTTTGTAATTACAACGTTTTTTTAATAATTGGATAAGGTTAAATGGAGGGGAAATTAATTTGTTTAATACTTTAAATAAATATAAAGTGTCGATTTTGTGGACATTAAGTTTAATAATTTTTCTTGGTGGTGCAATTATTGCTCAATTTAAACCATTTAATGAGAAAGGCTCTGGTATACTAATGTGGTTTTCATTTAATACTTGTAGAATACAATTAGATTAAGATACCCAAAGTTATTATACAGACTAAAGCAATAAGTATTTATTTAAAGAAATAGGAGATGGTGAAAATTTATAATGAACAAGTAAGCAAAGGAAAGAAAACAGTTCTGTTAATAATCGTAACTATATTAATGTATTACTTGATAAGTTTCTTATCAAATATGGCAATTGGTGATAAACAAATGTTAGTAAAGCAAATTTTAGCGTTCATTGTTATTGTAATAATATCCATTTTATTTTATAAAGGATTTAAGTTTGCAGGATGGATTTTACTAGCATTTTCTGTGCAACCAGTGTTAACTTGTGTCTTTTCTATATTTAAGCTTATAGGTATTTTAGAATTATATGATGGATGGTTTATGTTAATCTCTACAATCATAATAGCAATCTTAGGTGCAATTCTAGTCCTAAGAACAAAAAGTATTCCTGCTTTTATGGCATATCAAAGAGAAAATAGAAAAGTTTTATATTGTAAAAGAAAATAACCATTGGAATTTTTTAAAGAGTAGTTAGCTCACGATATTCTTATATTGTTCAGCAATTAGAATAAAGAATTGGAGAGGTAAAATGAAAAAAATAGTATTTACAATAGCACCACTTGCCATAATAATTATTGCAACTGCACTTCTCATTCATACTACTTATATTGAAAATTTAAACAAAGACACTCGTCTTATTATTGGGTTGGCATATACTGTAACCTTAGTGGTTTCATTAATAATGAATTATATTAATGTAAAGAAAGTTCATAATAAGTAATCATACACCATAAGAAATTCAAATAAGTATGTGTTAATTACAGATTAAGGATATTGAAACATTAAGAGCAGAAATGCTCTTAATGTTTTTTCTAGAAGTATAATGAATAAAGTATAAAAGCTAATTTAATATAACAAATATGAATCAAATCTTTGTTTTAATGCTTACTTAGTATACTAATACATTTATGATAATAAAGGAAATATAAGTAATTATATAGAAGTAGTATATAGCATAAATGGGTAATGATGAACTATGACAGCAGATGAATAAGTGAAAAATAGTATGAAGGAGAAGATTAAATGTCTAACAAATATGAATATAGAAAGCAACATTATGTACCACAATGTTACTTAAAAGGTTGGAATGACAGTAAGGAGGAAATTTGGATATGTAATAAATCAAATTTATCATTAGTTAAACATAGTGTAACAAAAAATCAATTGTATGAAAAGAACTATTATACAATAACAATAGATGATGATTATATTATAACGGATAAAGAATTAGCGATACTTTTCGAACCATTAAAAGGTTGTAAAGTGTTTTGCCATAACAAAGAACTTAATTCATTTTATGAATTAAGAGTTAACTATGACTATTTTGATGATTGGGAAATATATATGAATGAGCAGAAAATATCGAATGAAGCTGTTAAAATTAAAATTAGAGCAATAAGAATACTAACTATTGAAAAATTTTGGGGTGAAATAGAAGATAGATGGTTAATCTTAAAATCAGAAATTGAAAGTAAAATACATAGTTGTGAAAATAGTGAAATGCAAGAGTTTTCTAGAAAAGATATAATCACTTTTGTTTCTACCTTTGAATGGAGAAATAAAAGCAAGTATGAAGAGATAAGAACCAAATACGAGGTATTGTTACCTAAATTTGAAACTTTATCAGAAAAAGAGAATAAAAAACAGTTTGATAAGTTCGTAAGGTGCTATATGTTGGGTCAGTATCTAAAGTACATCGATACAAATGATAGTAATATTAAGACAGAAGAAGAGAAATTCAATGATTTAGCTTTGGTATTTTTCGTTATTGATGGAGATAAAAGTTTTATAACTTCGGATAATCCAAGTTTTAAAATACTTGACACATCTTTGAATGGACAGTATTTTCCTATAAGTCCTAAGATATTATTGGGTATGTTTAAAAATAGTTTAGGGAAACCAAGTAAATATATAATAAAAAAAGTTACAGATGCCACAGTTAAAGAATTTAATAGGGAAATTGCAAATAACTCATTTGAATATATTATATCTAACAATGAAACTATAAGAGATGCTTTACCACCAACAAAAATATAGAAAGTTATAGATATACGACGATGACTACTAAATGTAGTGTAGTCATAAGATAGGTAGGGGAGAATATTGAGCAAGGGATATATAGGTGTTACCGATAGAAAGTGGTTGTGGTTTATGTACTTAACAGAAAATGGGCATTAATAAGGAGGGTTTGTATGAGTTCGGAAGATAGTTTAGATTTAGAAAAAATATACAGCCAATTCAAAAGAGAAACGGAAGTAATAAAAGAGTATATTGATTTTATGGAAAAAAGTGTTGTTTTAAATGGTTTAAGTGAGAACGTGCATTATAATGATGATATAAAAAGTATACAAAGTAAAATTGAAATACTTAAACAGAAAAATCTAGAGGATATCTCTACCCTTCAAAGTAGCATTGAAAAAAGCCAGCTATATGAAATTCCTGTATGGTTTGCGATTATTGATGCAAGAAGTGAGGAAGGAGAATTTGTTAATTATATATTTGAATTGATAGATAGTAATATAACTGATAGAGAAAAGATTTTAGCTGAAACACAGGGAGAGTTAGAAGCAATGTGTATAACTAAGGGTGACCTTATAGGAGGAGATTTTTATTTGGAATTGTATGATAACCAAGAAAAAACATATGAATATATTGATAATTCCTTAAAGGCATTTCATAACAATTCAGTTTCTGATACCGAGAAGGAATTGGAAGTATTGAAAAACTACGAAAAACTTCTACGTTTAATAGATATAAGAAATAACATAAATATTTATAGACAAGCATTTATTCAATTAGTCGCACTTTTTGATGCTTTAGTATTTGAATGCTTCAGAATTCAATTCAGTAGAAATTTTTTCGTGTGGCTTAAATTTTTTGATAATGATAATATAAAGCTACATGAGATAGCAAATAGCAATAATTTTGATGACTTCAAAATTATGATTATAGAAAAAAAACTGAAAAGTTTATATCTAAAGGATTTGCTAGATGTTTTAAACAAACATAATTCTTTGTGCTTCAATATAGATGGTGAAATAAAGTATGTGTATTTTAGAGAAATGATTAATCGTCGAAATTGCCATATACATAATAATGGAATTGTTGATAAAGCATATTTAGGAATTGATAAAAGCAATACAAACCAAATTTTCAACGTATTTAACTTTGTAATTGGTAGCTATGCAGAAATAGACAAAGAATATTTAAATATAGCGATAGATTATTGTTCTGAGTTTATTAAATACATAACACAAATATAAGGTTTAGGTTTGTTAATACTTAATAAACATTGTTATTTCGATATGAAATTTTATATTATGGCATTTCATCATTAGGTTAAAATTAATTAAGGTATCATAATGTATACATAATAATAGACTTTAGTCGAATTATACAATGAGGCTATTGGTTATGTTTAAATTATCATAATGTATACATAGGTACATATAAAACGTATCATTAAAAGTGTATACATTATGATTCGGACATGGTACAATATCCTTAGATAATAAATTTAAGGAGAGACAACAAAATGAGAGTATACGGTTATCATAGAACCTCAACAGCTGAGCAACATCTCGATAGGGGAATTAAGGAAATTAATGAGTATTGCTTCAGTAAGAATATAGAATTAGAGTATATCTTCACTGACCAAGCAACAGGAAAGAACTTTAATAGACCAGATTACATACAATTAAAGAAGCAAGCTAAGAAGGGAGATATTATTCTTATAACAGAGGTTGATAGACTAGGAAGAAATAAGCAAGATACACTAAATGAATTGAGACATTTTAAAGACAATACCATAAGGGTAATGATATTAGAGTTACCAACGACCTTGGTTGATTATGGTGGGATGGAAGATAATATGGCTTCAATGATGATGGAAACAATTAATAATATGCTAATAGAAATGTATGCTTCATTCGCTCATGCAGAAATGTTAAAACGTCAGAAAAGACAAACAGAAGGTATTGAGGCTATGAAAGAACGTGGGGAATGGGATAGATATGGCAGACCTACTACAATTAAGATTGATGAAAGCTTTATAAATGCATATACAGCATGGAAGGCAGGGGAAGGTACGGCAGTCAAGGCTATGGAGAAGTGTAGTATGACTAAAGCTACATTTTACAGAAAAGTTAAAGAGTATGAGGAAGGTTTAAAATAGACCTTCTTTTTTTATTGCATTGTATTGGGCTAAGTTATTTTAAGAGACAGGCTGACCTAGAATAACTTACTAAAAATTTAGTAATGGAAAGTACTCCATCCGTTTGTTATATTACCATATGATTTTAATAATATTTGAAGGATAAATTTAGCTATTTTTAATAATTTAGTTCAATGAACTGAACCACTAAAATGTTTTTGGCAAGCTAAAAACCATGCACTGCGGAACTTAATTTTTCCAGCACCCTATTCCCATTACTGGGGATTCATGGTTGAGTGTGTTAAGCGGTAGCTTGGACCGGTAAAGACCAATAAATGGCTGTGATGAACAAGTCTGTCAATAATAGCACTAGTAAGCTTTTCATCGTAAAAAATTCCATTCCATTTGCTAAACTCCAAGTTTGTAGTGATAATTACACTTCTTTTTTCATAACATTCAGAGATTACTTGAAATAGTAACTGAGCTCCCTCTTTTTCGAAGGGGACGTACCCCCACTCATCACAAATCAACATGTCAATTTTCTCAATCTGACGCATAAAACGTTTCAATTCACCTTTAGCTTTTGCTTCGCTCAATTGGTTAACTAGTGCTGCTGTCCGAAAGAACTTTACTCTTTTACCTCTAGAACAAGCGGCAACTCCTATGGCAGTGGCCATGTGACTTTTTCCGGTCCCAACAGGGCCATATAACACTAAATTTTCTAGCTTATCAATAAAACCTCCGGTCTTTAAATCATCAATATCAATTGCTTGAGGAACTTGAATATCTTTAAAAACATAATCCTCAAAAGTTTTAATAACATCAAATCCAGCTGATTTAAGGTTTCTATTTCTTCTAACTACTTCTCTATTTTCAGCTTCACGTTTTAATATCTGTGCTAAGAAGTCCCCAAAATCTGTTGCTTGAATTTCTGCATAATTTTCGTAAAAACTAGTTCCTAATCTAAGTTCTTTGCAGTAATGTTTTATTAATACATCTGAGTTCATTGATTTAGTCCTCCTGCAATCATTAATTTATCATAAACAGTTATGTCAGGAGTGTACTTATCAAGTTTTGGAACTGTTTCAGATAGACAAATTTCTAGTTCTGGTAGAGGGCCGGCCGTTAATCGACAATATGTAGCCCAAATGCTATCTACATCGCTTGTCCCACTTTTAATGCTTTCTTCAAATGCTACTATTGCAGAATCTATATTTGTATTTGCTGTCATTTTGGTGAATAATTTAAGTGCTTGCTTTTTGGTTACATAGTCACATTGATTCATATATTCTTTAAGGGTTGTAGGTAATTGCTTAAAGAGTCCTGTGTATTTTAGGGCCGTAGGCCGCTTAGACATAAGTTCTAAATAAGGGACCCAAATCATCGATTCTTTTTCTTCCCCATATAGCCTGCTATGAGTAACTATAAAATTACTGTTATAATCTAATATATCGATGTCATAGGCTCCAACTTTAAACATAACTTGTTGTCTTGCCATATTGGGAGAGGTTGAATAAATTCTTCCATCGAACTTCGCTTTTCCATAATTGTCTGCCTTTGCAAATTGATGTAAATACACCTCAAATGGAGCATTAGGAAGTTTGAAAAACTCTAGGCTATCTTCTTCAAACAAATCTTTGATAAGCCCATGGCCTTTATAATGCATCCTATTCATGTCCTTATCACATTTTTTAAGAAGTTCTTTGTTGAATTCTTTTAGACTCTTAAATTCCGGAACTGGCACTAAGAGATTTCGACGGTGGTATCCCACCTTTGCTTCGACTGAACCTTTCTCATTCCCACTATTTGGATTACAAAAATTACTTTGGAAACCATAGTGCATCATAAATCTTATAAATCCATTTGATAAATCACGCTTTCCATATTCCTTAACTTTCTTAACCGCTGTAGACATATTGTCAAACCATATAGCTATTGGAACTCCACCAACATGTTCAAATATTGCTTTCATACCTTCTAATAGGCATTCTTGATTTTGACTTTTAAAGAGTTGCATATAACCACCATTGCTATGTGGATAAGATATATTAAGATAATTGCCGTCATATGTAATACCATTTTCAATAAAACGAGCTTCTCCAAAATCAACCTGAGCTTCACCTGGTGGATGCTCTAGTGGTAGAAATCCATCGGTGACCATAACCAATTCTTTTCGTAGCTTTGCAACGAATTTTCTTACGGATCTTTCATGAGCATCAAACTCGTTTGGATAAAGTTCTTCTAATCGATCATGTATTCTTTTTGCTGTATGTTGTTGTTTGTGCGGAGCCTTCTTATCTTCAGTGAGCCATTTCAAGACAATATCTCTGTAGGGTGATAATTTGCCCTCACGCTTCTGTTTTATGGGTATTCGGAGATTAAAATCTTCTTTATCAACATATCTTTTTACTGTAGAAAAATCATGACCAGTAATTTCCGCAATTTTTCTTAAACTTTTTCCTTCAAATTTCCGCAAATGTCTGATACGATATATATGTTCCATTGTTAGCATCTCCTCGTTCTCCTTTTCAGTTTCGTCACTAAAAAGGATAGTATATTTTGAGGGTGCTGGCAATGGATTTTTTCCATTTTATGCTTGGGTTTTTAAAGGCCGGTCTGCATTGATTTTAGTATACCAGAAACACCACTAAAAACTGAAATTGAGAAAATAACCCTCAATTGTAGCTATTGTCAC
>DHIM01000102.1 GCA_002403785.1 Clostridium sp. UBA4746 | reverse complement strand
ACTGAATATAATATCGCAGTGAGTCAATTAGGTGTAAACTTTGTATATTTAAAGGATATTACTGCAATGTTATTATTCATCGTTTTGTTACCAAAACTAGACATTAGAGGATATAGGATTTTAGTTGCATGCTTATTAATCATGGCTTATGGCCTTGCAGGTTTATTGATAACTGGAAGAGTAGAATTAGCATATATAATAGCTGGTATAAGAACGTATATTTTTATACTAGTAGTTTCTCTATTCTATATGGTTCATGAAAAGTACTTAACTAGTGATGATGGTCTAAACATGGTTAATCTATATATAAAATTTTGTATATTTTTGGAATTTGCGATTGTTATGATACAGGTCGTAACAAGTGATAGTTTGAGTAGGTTTGGTAATGGTGGATATCGATTTATTGGGGGTTTCGCTGGAAGTGGTAATCTAGGATGCTTTAGTATAGCAACTGTAACATATTTGACAATTATGCATTTATGTTACAAGAAAATTTCGAACTTGGAATTTATTGTATTCATGTTCATGAATGTTTTTATTGTCGCAGCTAGTGGGACAAGAACAGCTATAGTAATAGTGGTAGTATATGTTCTATATGTAATGATAAAGATGTTGGGTGCGCATTTAAATCGTAGTTTAATTTATGGATTATTTGGGTTCTTTATAGTCAGCATAGGCCCATTTTTTTTAAATTATCTTGTTAGCAGAACCGGTAGAGGAGAATTTATTGATTCTGGATCCGGTAGATCCATTATTTTCAGCAATCTTTTTAGCAATGGTACTACTTTTGAAGTAATATTTGGAAGAGGTTTTGGATTTGGGACAAATGCCTCTGTAGCGCTAAATGCAACAGGAACACAAGTCTCAGATGCTACATTTAATCTAGTAATGGGGCAGTTTGGCTTAATTGGTTTAATGGTGTTTTTAGTAACATTATTATATTTATTTAATAAGATTATAAAAGTATCTAGAGAATATTTTCCAATCAGTATTCTCATTATATCTACGATAATAATATTGTGTTTAGTAGGGAATTTGTTTGAACAAATTGAGATGATTATAATTTTTACATACTCAATACTTCTTTTTCTTTCAACAAAAAAAGCATATCCAAAAATAACTTAGTTATAGTGGAGGATTTAGAACGCAAGTATGTTGATTAATGGTATTCATTCTTACGAAGATAAGAAGTCTATTTAAGAATGTACATCCACTAGGCATACTGGTATCGTCCCTGGTAGAGTCCGATGAACGAGTGTTAAAAGTTCGGCCAAAGATGTAAGAGTGTAACAATCTTGAATAGGTCAGATAGGAGTGCTACTGCTATGAAAAAGATTCTTATATTAAATGGTCAGTACTGGCCTGGATACAAAGGCGGTGGCCCAATCCAATCGTGTATGAATATGGTGGAAAATTTATCTGATAAGTTTGAGTTTCTGATATTAACGGCAGATAGGGACTATAAGGAAGATGTTCCTTATGTAAATGTTAAAATTAACGAATGGATTAAAATTGGTTCTATAAAAGTTTTCTATATGAGTCCTAACATGCAGAGCTTAAAGGGCTTTCAAAAGATACTAAACAAAATTGATTATGATATTTTGTATCTCAATGGCTTTTTTTCGCCCATTTTCACAATCAAACCGTTAATTCTAAAACGATTAGGTACGATGAAGAAACGTGAAATTATTATTACCCCTAGAGGAGATTTTACTGGTGGTTGTGAGAATAAAAAGACAAAAAAATTCATTTATATTTTTCTATGTAAGCTGATTGGCCTTTATAGTGATTTATTATGGCATGCGACAAGTAACTTGGAAGAGAAGGATATTAAACTAAAATTCAAAAACGCAAAAACAATTGTGGTGCCAAATCTTCCAGCAAAATATACACAAAAAAGTCCGGTTATTGATAAAGTTCCAGGAGAGCTGAGGCTGGTTTTTGTTTCTCGAGTTTTCCCTAAAAAGAACTTAAAGTTTGCACTAGAAGTCCTTATGAATGTAACATCAGGAAACATTATATTTGATGTTTACGGTCCGATGGAAGATAAGGGCTACTGGAATGAGTGTTTGATGGTAATAAAAGAGTTACCATCAAATGTGACTGTTACATACAAAGGTGAAGTGGAACATAAAGACATTGGCCATGTGTTCGAATCATATCATGCATTTTTCTTTCCAACATTTGGGGAAAATTATGGTCATGTAATTATTGAGGCTATGATGAACAACTGTCTTGTTATTTTGAGTAAGGGAGTAACTCCTTGGGACGATTATAACGGAAATGGTGGTTTTGTGAATTCTTTGAATGATTATGCCGCTTTCCTTAAAGTGATTAATCTATTGATTTCATATAATCAAAAAGAAATAGATAATTTATATAAACTTAATTCTGAGTATGTAAATAAAAAACTTGATACTCCAGGTGTAATTTCAAGATATATTAACGCTTTTTCATAATGTATATGATTTTTTTTAATACTGTGGAATCGTATAACTTTAGGTATAATAAAGGAGAAAATAAGTATGAGAGTTGCGTTGGCTCATCCATTAAAACATCATGCATACTATAGTTTGCTTGGAATATCAATGTCTGGACATGAGAGCAAGGCGTTTTTCGGGTTTTATAATAACAGAGATATAATTGACAGTATACTAGCAGTTACTAAGTATTCAAAATTAGCTGAAGGTTATCAATTGAAACAAATTGATGGAGATGTTATTACTAGTCCGTATATAAAATCATTGTTTCTGTTGTATAAAAAAAACCCCCATAGATTTGAACAATACTATTTAGAAAATTTTGAAAAATGGTCTATTAAGAAAACAAAAAATTTTGAATGTATTCATGTACTGCAAGACCATTGCAACAATCTTATTCGTATTGCAGATTTAAGGGGTCAGAAGTTAGTCTATGAGCAAATCACAGTTTTTGATACCGAACGCAAAGAAAAGTGGACGCAAGTAGCTGATAAGTATGGATATTCTAAAGATGTAATAGAAAAAAATTTTCCGAGTAGTAAGATTGAAAAACAAATAGAAAACTTGGAAGTCGCAAGTACAATAATTGTTGCCTCTAACAATACTGCTGATTCCTTGAGTAGATATGTGCCAAGAGAAAAGATTAATGTTATTCCATATGGTGGTGATCCTACAATGATGGATTCTATTAATCCTCTGGCTGAATTCAACCAAAAGGAAACGGATACACTAAATGTTTTATATATTGGCTCTATCAATTTACTAAAAGGTGTTCAATACATTATTCAGGCAGCAGATGAGTTGAGCAGTGAAAATATTCATTTTACTTTTATAGGAAAGCTTAATTACGCTGAAGACAAACATTGGGTTGCAAAAATTAAAAGCATGCTTAATTGTACATATATCGAAAGTGTACCACATATAGAAATTAGCAAATATTATTTAAGGAATGATATATTCATTTTTCAGCCACTTTGTGAGGGCTTTGGAATGGTGACATTAGAAGCCATGTCTTGTGGGTTGCCATGTATAGTGTCTAAAGGTGGCATCGGAATCATCATTGATCATATAGATGGCATTGTTAACGAGGACGAAAATGTTGATCAAATAGTTTCGAGCATTATGCATTTTTATAATAATAGAAGTGAAATACATAGAATGGGCCTTAATGCCTATAGAAATATTCAAAGTAACACATGGAATTCGTATGCACACGGTATTAGTAAAATTTATCAGAAACTGTAAAGGGGAGAGTTTAATCTGAAGTGTTACTTAGTTGTGTTTTTGGGAGGAGGAACCAAGATGAGAGTAGCTTTATTAGGGGACAGTATTACAGAGGGAATTGGTAGCAAAAAAATTAATTATTTGACACCATTACATAAAATTTTACAAGACCATAATTACGCTGCAGAAATACGAAATTTTGCTAGTAGTGGAACTACCATTAAGTATGCAAATCACATTTTTAACGAGATTGTAGAATTTAACCCGGATATAGTAATTGTTATGTATGGAAGTGTAGATGCTCAGATAAGACCTAATATTGATCTAAATAGATTTCACTTGAAACTGATAACACCAAATAGATATAAAAGTGTTGGAGGTATGCTTGACCCCAGAGCGTTTTATTCAAAAAGAAAATTGAAAGCTTTACCACAAATAATAGATAATATATATAGAAAAATATGGAAAAAAATGATTGTTATAACTTCAGGAACGTATCAGAAGCTATCCTGTAATATATTTGAAGTACAATATAGAGAGTTCTTAAAAAAATTACAAGAAAAGTCCAATACAGTTATTTGCCTTTCAACAATTTATATAGACGATTCGTATTTTCTCGGAAGTTCGATAGAATATAGAAAATTTAATAAAGTTGTTAAGCAGTTATCAGAAGAATTTAATAGGAGCTTTGTTGATTTATATTCTAGATTTGAATCAAGAGTAAAGAATGAAGACTGGAACTCTATATACTATTTGGATCATTTTCATCCTAATAAAGAAGGATTAAAGATGATCGCAGATAGTATTTTCAATGAAATACTACAGGTGGATCATGAAATTTAAGAATGTGGATAAGTTAAAAATTATTAGTGCTGTAGTAATTTTTATTATGTTATTTACAAAAGCATTATCTTTTTTAAGAGATTTAAAAATTACATCCATATTAGGAGCAAGTGTTGAATCGGATGCGTTTAATATAGCATATTTAATGTCTATAACGATTTTTGGATTTGTAGGTTCAGCGTATAGCAATTCTATTATGCCCGTAGCTTCAGAGTTGTATCTAAAAGATAAAAAGATTATGCAAAGAACGATGAATAATATTTTAACTATCAGTACAATTATTGCAATGTTTGTCATTATACTCTGTTGGGTTTTCCCTTCCGTATTTGTAAGGATTATTGGGGCAGATGTATCTGTAGAGATATTTAGTTTGGCAATACCCCTCTCGAGGATAGCAATTGTATCACTTTTACTACTGATTTATAATGGCGTATTTAGTATTTTGCTTAGGATATATGATAAAAACATTATCCCAACTGTTACTGAATTGTTATTTCCAATTCCAATTTTGATTGCATTATATATGAATATTTCTTCGGTATATGTGTTAGTCGTTTTGATTGTAGTTGGCTATTCAATTCAAGTAGTCATCCAGTTCATTTATTTAAAAAAACAAGGATTCAAGTTTACTCCGGTAATTGATATAAAGGATAGTCAATTAAGACGGATTTTTTCATTAATGCCACCAATGCTTTTGAGTACCGGGTTGTTGCAAATTAATACAATTATTGACATTCGAATAGCTTCTCGCTTCGGCACTGGGAGTATAACTGATTTGGCTTTAGCAAGTAAAATGAATGGTTTAGCCTATACAGTATTTGCAACTTCCCTGATGCAAATAATATATGCAAGTCTTAGTAAAACCTATGCACAAAGGGACATGAAAAAATTTCAATCTATGCTTGAACAACAAACAAATACCATATTACTTTTCATACTACCCTGCGCATTGAGTATGCTGACCTTTAGCAAAGAAATTATAATGTTTTTATTTGTACGTGGAAATTTTACTCAAGAGGCTGGATTAGTTACAGCAAAAATATTATTTGCATATTCGATTGGATTAGTATTTTTTGTTTTAAGAGATATTTGCAATTATGCTTTTTATTCGTCTCGAAATATAAGATTGCCTACTATAATAGCAGGTATTTCTGTTGTAATAAATTTAGTGCTCGTTATTACATTATCAAACCTTATTGGAATTGAAGGTATAGCATATGCAACGTCCATATCGGGTGTATGCTCATTTATATTACTCTTAATAAGTCTAAATATTAAAATGGAGAACATTAAGCTGATAAGTATTTACGATTTAATGAAATACTTAATTTCAGGAATGGCCATGCAGATGTTTATGTTAATGATGAAACCTAAATTATCAAATAACATTCAGTCTTCATTTATTATCATGATGACTGGAGTTTTGGTATTTTGGTTCACTTCATATACTATAAATTTTGTGCTAAAACAAGTAAGCCGACGGAGGAAAGTTTATTGAATGGTATTTCTCTTAATGAATAATTATCGAAAAAGGATATTCGTCGTCCCAGTTATTTTATCTGAGTGTGAATGATAATGTAAAAGTGTACCACTTCAGCACCTTTTGATCATCAATTAGTTTACCACCTGTCATAAAATCCTGTAGAATAATATCAAATATTCTACAGGGAGGAATGAAAGGTGTGATCATTGAATTGGACATGTATTCAGCAATTCGTACCCGCTTTATCGATGGAGAATCGATACGATCTATAGCAAAAAGCTTAAATATTTCAAGACCAACGGTTACAAAGTACTGCGAAGGAGCCACTCATCCGGAAGTGCGAAAAGCCTATGAGCGAGAACCGTCTGTAATCACTAATGCCACCAAATCTTTTATTCTGAGCTGCTTTAAAAAAGATGACGATGAAAACCTGAAAAAGCAAAAGCACACAGCTAAGAGAATTTATGATCGTCTAGTCTCTGAAACGGATTTCAATGGCTCATATTCCACGGTACGTAGAACCGTTAGAAATCTTAAAGCCGAAAGAACTGTTCCACCCCAGAGCAGTGTTCCTCTTTCTTACGCACCAGGAGAAGCTGTGCAAATCGACTGGGGTGAAGCTACCATATATATTGATGGACAAAAGACCAAGGTGTATACATTCTGTGGCAGATTATGCTACAGCTGCGATATATTTGTCCAAGTATACAAAGCTGCCAACGAGGAAACATTCTTAGAAGCTCAGCAACTGATGTTCGATTTCTTTGGCGGCACACCAAGGCGTTTAATCTTTGATAATGCCAAAGTGGCGGTAAAAGAAGGATTTGGCCTTCATGCAAAGCCTCAGGATAAATACCTTTCCTTTAGTTCTCATTATGCATTTTCTCTGGACTTTTAGTTCTTAAACGCTATTCCGAAGTACCGGTTTGATACAAGTAAAACCGCCATAGCTAAGGTCGATGATTTCTCCACGATCCGTTACGAGAAGAACAACTATTCTGTTCCTACGAAATATCTTCGTAAGGACGTTACGATAAAAGGCTATGCAAATAGTATCGGTATACTCCATGAGGGAACGGTCATTGCCAC
>DHIM01000209.1:3208-4345 GCA_002403785.1 Clostridium sp. UBA4746 | reverse complement strand
GTGTTTTATTATGATATATTATTTGGGTTATTAATCTCATCACAGTACATACATCTATACTCGCCTTTTTCTCTATTAGATAAATAGAAGCTATGTAGAATTTCTTGCTCAGTAGATGTAATGCATCTTGGGTTGCTACATTTTATTACATTCTCAATTTTATCTGGTAATTTTAATTTAATTTTACTTTCAATTTTTTCTCCAGTTATTATATCTATTGTTATGTTAGGATCTATAAAACCTAAAACTGTAAAATCTATATCAATCTCATTTTCTATCTTAATTATATCTTTTCGTCCTAGCTTCTTACTAGGTGCATTCATAATAAGTGCCACTGTAAATTCAGCATTATCTAGTCCTAAATAGTTAAATATTTTAAGTCCTACACCCGCTTTAATATGGTCTATTACTATTCCTCTTTGTATACTATTTATTCTTACCATTATTTATCCACCCCCAAAAGTTTAGCAATAAGTGCCATTCTTGCATACATACCATATTTCGCTTGTCTAAAATAACATGCTCTTGGATCAGTATCTAATTCCACAGCTATTTCGTTAACCCTTGGAAGTGGGTGAAGTATTATCATATCTTTCTTAGCTTTTGCCATCTTTTCTTTGTTTAATATATAAATATCTTTAAGTCTTACATAATCTTCTTCATTAAAAAATCTTTCCTTTTGAACTCTAGTCATATATAAAATATCAAGATCTCCGATAACCCCTTCTAATTTTTCAACCTCGCTAAACTCCATGTTATTTTTCTCGAGTACTTCTTCTTTAATGTATTTCGGAATTGTTAATTCGTTTGGTGAAATTAATACGAACTTAATGTTTTCATATCTTGACATGGCTTTTATTAATGAGTGAACTGTTCTACCAAACTTTAAATCTCCACAAATTCCTATAGTTAAGTTTGATAATGTTCCTTTAATATTTCTTATGGTCAAAAGATCTGTTAGTGTTTGGGTTGGATGTTGATGACCACCATCGCCTGCATTTATTACTGGCATTTCAGAATTCATAGCTGCAACCTTAGCAGCTCCTTCTTTGGGATGCCTTATTGCAGCAATATCTGCATAACATGCTACTGTTCTTATAGTATCAGCTACACTTTCTCCCCTGTCTCTTATACACA
>DHIM01000209.1:2629-3111 GCA_002403785.1 Clostridium sp. UBA4746 | reverse complement strand
TAGTATCAGCTACACTTTCTCCCTTTGCAGCAGAACTCGATGTTGCCTCAGAAAAACCTAATACTTGACCTCCAAGTCTTAACATTGCTGCTTCAAAACTTAATCTTGTTCGTGTACTTGGTTCATAAAATAATGTTGCCAAAATCTTTCCATCACATATATGAGAACAATTCCTAGGATTTTTAATTATTTCATCTGCATAATCAAAAATCTCCTCCAGTTCTAGTAATGTTAAATCCATTGGGTCAATCAAGTTTCTTCCTTTTAACATATTATATCCTCTCCTTCTCAGCCTCTCCGGACTAAATTTAAAGGTACTACAGTACTTTTAATATTAAATTTATTCTATACACAAAAAACGCCATCTCTATTATGAGAAGGCGTAGTAATAACACTTTAAACATCTACTTCCTTCTCGGTCTCTCGGGCCAAATTAAAGGTAATTCTTTATTTATTCTTTCATTTATACTACTATATAATCT
>DHIM01000209.1:1806-2528 GCA_002403785.1 Clostridium sp. UBA4746 | reverse complement strand
TTATACTACTATATAATCTAGTCTTTGTCAATATGGTTTCACAAAGCAAATTTTAATTTGCAGTACCCCTTGGTTTTTCACCATCCTTTTGAGCTGTACCGCTTGACTTTTGATTATCTGTTGGAGGCGTTCCACTTGGCTTTTGACCGTCTGTTGGAGCTTCACCACCTTGTTTTTTGTCATCAGTTGGCATGGTTTTTACAACTACAACAAGAACTTTATCAGACTGAGTTTGTGTTATTTTTTTATCTGTAACTAACGCTTTAAGAACGCTTGTGTAAAGTGTTTTCATTGCTGTTCAATCACCTGTTTTAACATCTGTTGTTGATGTTGTTGTAGAAGTCGCATTTGTTTTATTAGAACTACACCTAACAAACATTTCCATAGTAAAAAAAACAGAGTTTATTATTATTTTATGCTTAATTACAATAATTATAATAAATCAGGAATAAAATAGATTGATTTTTATAGTGTTTTATGGAATAATATCCATTAACAAAGGAATAATATCCTTTATCAATAGTTTAAATTTGGGAGGTATAAATAATTATGGCATTAAGCGCAAGAAATCAATTAAAAGGTAAAGTTGTATCTATTAACGAAGGGGCAGTTACTGCCTACGTTCTTGTTGATATTGGTGGTGGTAACATTGTTACTTCTTCTGTATCAATAGCTGCAGTACATGATTTAGGCTTAAAAGTTGGTTCAGATGTAACTTCCGT
>DHIM01000209.1:1301-1613 GCA_002403785.1 Clostridium sp. UBA4746 | reverse complement strand
GTTGGTTCAGATGTAACTTCCGTTATAAAAGCTTCTTCTGTAATGTTAATGACAGAATAATTTGTTCCTTAAAATCTATCTTTTATTAGATAGATTTTTTATATTTAAAAGTTTATAATTATATAAGTAAAGGTACTGCCTCTTGAAATGATTTTTTAATCATTTAGATTTATCTAAACATTTGCAATATAATACGTCTATATACAACTTCGTTGCATTTTACACAATTTCATCTTAATTATATACAAAATTACACAATCATAAAGCTGTAATGAAAATTAAAATTAGCAAAAGGAGGCATTCTATAAGTGG
>DHIM01000209.1:588-1104 GCA_002403785.1 Clostridium sp. UBA4746 | reverse complement strand
AAAAGGAGGCATTCTATAAGTGGAGTTAGGTAAAGATAGATCCGATAAAGTAAATTTGAATATTGAAGGTTTTTCAAGAATGATAGGCGAAACTTGGAATGTCCCTTTAGATGTTCTTGAAAATTATATATTAGCCAATGTAAGTATTGCAATGATTAGAAATACTGAAATGAAAAAAGAAATTAATAGATTATATCTTCTTGATAAAATTAAGTATTACAATGCTGTTAAAACTTCTTCCTGCGCCAAGCATGTTATTATGACAGAAGGTACTCTTGAGCAAGAAATTGAAGGAAGAAAAGCTCTAGGTATTCTTCTAATTGCGGAGGAAGATTATAACTTAAGAAATACTGTAATCAAATTACTCAGAAAATACTATACGGTAGTTTTTAATGCAGTTAAAAAACATGATAAAAGAGAATTAACTAAAAGATATCTTCAAATGGATGAAGTCACCAGAAAAACAGAAGCAAGACTAGAATCGGCAGTATATTTTTATTTTGGTATATATCGTAC
>DHIM01000209.1:0-433 GCA_002403785.1 Clostridium sp. UBA4746 | reverse complement strand
TTTTATTTTGGTATATATCGTACTGTAAATGAAGTTGATCAAGGGTTTTTTAAATCAATTATTGATGATATAAAAATGTTTGAGTTTTATGATCCCCTAACAAGAGATATAGCAAAAGAATTAGAGGTACATAAATCAGAAATTCAAGAAATTAAGTCTTTACTAAAGAGAAAGTATGGTAAAATAAATAGTTTTAAAGATATTTTAAACAGTGATATCCATACTATTGAAGACTTAGGTGGGACATTAGAAAATGTTTTTATTATTAATAAACTTGATGTGAATCACCTCTTTTCAGATTCGAATTTTTTAAATGTCGATGAAATATTATTATCCTATATAAAAAAAGGATATACTTCTTTAGACACTGAAGTAATACTACAAACACTTGTAAATGGTATTTTTGTAAAATCTTTAATTAATGAATATAAAA
>DHIM01000147.1 GCA_002403785.1 Clostridium sp. UBA4746 | reverse complement strand
TTTATCCCAGTTTAAGCTAGTTCGCTGACTTCTCTTTTGAAGCCAATAGAACATACTTTTTACAACTTTCCTTTTATATTTTATTAGATTACCCCAGTTATCACTAACACCATAATAATTATAGTGACCTCTTAATTTTAAATTCACCTTTTTCCATATTAAACCTAGAGGTAGATTACGATTCTCTTTTATCCACTTATTAAAGTCATTTACTTTAGCATGGAATTTCTTTGAAGCTGTTTTCCATTTTAATTTGAAATTTCCATTTCTACTTTTACTGCAATAGTGTGTAAATCCAAGAAAATCAAAGGTTTTCGGTTTCTTTATTACTCTTCGGTTTAATCGTTCTTTAGCATAGCGTCCAAATTCTATAGTTTTAGTCTTTTCTTCTGCTATACTTAATCGGAATTTTGCTAGTCTACTTTTTAGTGCTTCATAATATCTTTTTGCATCATTTTCATATTGAAAACAGGTTACACTATCATCTGCATATCTTGTTATGTAACATTCGCCTTTACAATGCTTAGTTACAACTTTTGTAAACCACAGGTCAAGAGTGTAATGCAAGTATATATTTGCCAAAAGTGGGGACAAGCTGCCTCCCTGCGAAACACCTTCTGTTGTTTCTTTAAAGTTACCTTTTTCCATTGTACCTGCTTTTAAAAATCTTTTAATCAAAGCAAGTATCTTACTATCACTTATTCTAAGTTTGAGAAATTTCATCATCCATTCATGGTTAACATGGTCAAAGAAACCACTTATATCAGCATCTACTACGTAGTTAACTTTCTTTGTCATTATATTATCACTTAAATTCTTTAGTGCATCATGACAACTTTTCTCTGGTCTGAAACCAAATGATATTGGTAGAAAGTCTTCTTCGTAAATGCTCTGCAAAATAATAACTAAAGCACCTTGTACTATTTTATCTTCTAGTATAGGTATACTGATAATACTCAAGATAAAATTAATAAAAGTCAACCTGTTGATATGCTTACTCAAATAGACTCATTCCCACTTTAGACACATAAAAGAATATGAAGTATAAGAGAGGGTTAGCACCTTCTTTTTTTATGGAATGGATTTATAATACATTAAAATTGATTGATTTTAAATGCACAGTATATAAATAGATACTATGATACTAATAAGTATGTACTTATAATAAATGACACTATCATATATTATTACACCATTAGAAGTATATTCTGGAAATTAGAAATATACAAAATAGGGGTGAATACCAATGGACCTAATTAAAGTAAATCAATCGAAGTGTATATAGAGAAACATTAAATTGTTTTTCAGAGTATCCATCAAAACAAACAGTCTTAGGTTCGGGTTCTACTTTTATCTTAATTTTTGCATCATTATTAAGGTTTTCATGATCTATCTGCATTTCATTAATAAGTTAGAGATATTAGATCTAATGTATTATTAATTTTTAAGTTTGACACAAATATCTATCTACCTTATAATGTAATGACAATGAATAATAAAATTACATGTTGGAAAAAATAGTAAAAAATAAGGAAGCGAGAATAAAATTGATAAATATTATTAAAACTGCAATTATAACTATAATAATATCATTTGCATCTGGGTTATTGTTAGATTATTATAAAAATTTAGGACCTAGAATATTATGTAATGTACGAAATGGTAAATCTGTAGAAATAAATAGCAAAGAAAATTGTGCATACATTATTACGGTTAAGAACCCATCAAATAAAACAATTCATGAGTTAACTATAAATATACAAACCACACAAATTAACTTAACGAGTAAAGGTGCCACTATAACAAAAGGGTTAAAATTTGATTCTTCAATAAAGGATAACATTTTAGATGTTTATATCCCTTTTATAAGTAAGGGTGATGAGTTTTCAGTCACAGTATATGTAGAAGATCAAAATGAAGTTCATCATAAGCCTATTGTTGTAATTAGATCACCTGAAAATTTTAAGGAGATAGACTCTGGAGAACAAAAGGGAATCTTATCGTTATTGTCTAATATACCTAAAAAAACAAACCAAATAATTTTAAAGGTAATAAAAAAAGTTGAAACAATAGCTCATAATAAAAAAGATGATTTTACAACGGTTACTAGTAAGGCAGCAGGCACTGAACAAACAATAAACAAAGAAAATAGGGAAGTACACCCTGCAAATAAGGAACCTAGCAAGAATAAAAAGGCAATGATAATTATTGCATCAATTATTTTAGTTATGATTGCTGGAGTTTTCGGAAAAATTTACGCCAAAGAGAAGTCTACTAATTTATCAACTCCCACTGTAAAAACTATCGTTCCTAAACAGTCCACTGGTGAAACAGGATCATCAGGAGGAACAACTGGAACTCCAAGCACAAATGGATCTGCAGGAGAAACAACAGGAACTCCTAGTACAACAGGAACTCCAAAAACAACAGGAACTCCAAGTACAACTGGAACTCCAAAAACAACTGGAACTCCAAGTACAACTGGAACTCCAAAAACAACTGGAACTCCAAGTACAACTGAAACCCCAAGTACAACTGGAACTCCAAGTACAACAGGAACTCCAAGTACAACTGGAACTCCAAGTACAACAGGAACTCCAAAAACAACTGAAACTCCAAGTACAACTGGAGCTCCAAGTACAACTGGAACTTCAAGTACAACTGGAACTTCAAGTACAACTGGAACTTCAAGTACAACTGGAACTTCAGGTAAGTAACGCATCAATATATTTTCGTAATAAAGATGAAAATCCTTTTTATCTAAACATAAAAAGGGTTTTTATTTTGTTTATAGAACTACAATAGTATAACTTATGAATATATAAATATAATTACCCTCCATGTCCAGTTGCCCCCTATGGTTGATGGAATATTTGTTCTCGCTTCGTTATTTAAACCTAAGTAGTCTTGCATTTGTATTATCACCAAATTTCCTTTAGATTCTAATATAAAATTTATAAAATTCCAATAATTTAGATCTTCTTTATTTAATTCTAAATAATTTTCAGCAAAATCAAGGTCTCTTTTATTTGCATTGTCTATCCAACCCGTTATTGTCTCGTTATCATGAGTGCCTATATATACCACACAATTTCCCTCGTAATTGTGTGGAAGATAGGTATTTTCTTCTCCAGAATCGAATGCAAACTGTAAAACCTTCATCCCAGGGTAGCCTAGAGAAATTCTTAAGTCGATAACCTCTTTAGTTATAAAACCTAAGTCCTCAGCAATAATATTTATATCTCCTAGAGCATCTTTTATTTTATTAAATAATCCGACACCGGGTCCTTTAACCCATTTACCATTTACCGCTTTAGTTTCTTTATTAGGTATTTCCCAGTAAGATTCAAATCCTCTAAAATGGTCTAATCTTATCACATCATAAAATTCCGAAGTTTTTCTAAACCGTTCTATCCACCACTCAAAGCCTGTCCGTTCCATATATTCCCAATCATATATGAGGTTCCCCCACAGTTGACCGGTCGGACAGAAATAATCAGGAGGGCAACCTGCAATCATTGTGGGATTTTTATTTTTATCAATTAGAAACAGCCTTTCGTTTGACCACATATCCGCACTGTCTTCTACCACATAAATAGGCATATCGCCAATGATTTTGATATCGTTGTTATTTGCATAGTCTTTTAGCCTACTCCACTGTCTATACGCTATAAACTGAACAAATATCCAATAGTTAATATCTTCTTTAAGCTCTTTTTTATATAAATCCATTGTATTTTTTTCTCTAAGTTTAATATCATTATCCCAATATTCCCATGATTTTAAATCATATTTTTCTTTTACTGCCATATATAAAGTATAGTCCTCCAGCCAACGTATGTTGTGAGTTTTAAATTCGTCTATTTTACATCCAAACTTATTTTTACTATTCTAAAAAGCAATCTTTAATATATGAATTTTGTTATTAAAAATTTTTTCATAATCAACTTTAGATATATCTTCGCCAAAATCCACACAAGCATAGTCTTCTTCTCTCAATAAGCCATCTTCTAAAAGCAAATCAAAATCTATAAAGTAAGGGTCAATAGCAAAAGCAGAAAAAGATTGATATGGAGAATCTCCATATCTAGTTGGGTTCAAAGGCAGTATCTGCCAATATTTTTGACGAGCTTCTTTCAAAAAATCAATAAAATTATAAGCTTCCTTGCCAAATGTACCTATTCCATATTTACTCGGCAAGGATGTTATGTGCATTAATATTCCGCTACTTCTTTGATTCACAAAAAACACCCCTATTATATTTTTTTAACTAAAAAACTTACAAATAAATTCTACATTCATTTCATATGTTCCTCCTAATGTACAAAATCTTACCCGTTCTTTAATATTACGCTTAAATTACTTGTTAAAATTAAAAGACTAAGTTAAACTATTGCCGATGTTTATATCCATGCTTTTGATAGTACTAAAAATATACATTATAAGATAAGTTTTCTCATCAATTTCAGTTTAATAAAATACAACAGTTAATCAACTATTTCTTATTATATTACCAAGGAGAACTTGTATATTATTATAGGTATTACTTAAAATCATCAGCTGCTTTGGAAACAGCTTCCTTAAGCTCATTCCAAGCATTTTCAGTTCCTTCTTTCATATCTTTCCATGAACTTTCGCTGGATTTACTAAGTTGTTCGTATTTTTTCTTCAATCCATCCCTCTTAGCCTCAAGCTTTTCCACTTGAATAGCAATTTTTTAAATTTTTTTGTTGATAACTATATAAATTCATCATTCTACATATTTGCTCCAATTCCTTCTTATTTAGAAAAAAGGAACAGCTCTTGCTAAGTTTTTTATAAAAGTACTTTACGAATATATCTAATTTATTGAAAAAAGGTTAGAATTACTATAATTTATCTTTTCATTAGGGTTATTAGTCTTTCTTTATTCTGATTTGTTACCAACTTGTACATTTTCTCAAAAACAGTCTCTTTTGTAACTCCATATAAATTAGCAATCTCATAATCTGGAACAGATTCATACCTCCAGAGTTGTTCTAATTCCTCATTAGTTATATTTTGGAAATCTAATTTTTCTCCATTTTCTTGTCTTAGTTGTAACTTTTTATATAACCCTCTAGCCATCATAATTTATTCCCCTTTTTGCCGACAGTAAATGTTTACATTAATTATACTACAGATTTTCGAAATATTCATTAGTATTTTTTGGAAATAATGGCTATGGCGTTCAATAATATGTTCACTTAATTTTTTTGTAAATAGAGTTGATGAATTATTACTCACTTTATCTAGTTTTTTTCGTGCTTTCCTTAATTCTATTTAGTATGATAGCTTTAATTTTATTTGCTTGAACTTGAGTTATAGTATTTGCAATTACAATGTTTTCAAAATATGTTTCTAAATCCTGTTGTGTTTTAATTTCCATATTTGTTTACACTCCTCTACTTTATTTACTACATGTTTATACCAAGTCTAACTTTAGCAAAAATTTTTATTCTACGTTAATTGATTTATTAAACGTTTTCATTATAATTTGATGTACATTATAAATTTTTTACCAAAAGAAATCAGAATAAAATCACAGATATCTAGTGGTATATCTTTTTACCTTGGGAAAAAAATTGATAAGAAAAGTATAGCATTTAATATGATACATATTCCTATAACACAAACACTCCTAATTATATATCTAATACCTTTTATACTGTATTCTTCATTTTTAATATGCTTTATTCCAATAACCCAAAAGACTAATGCCGCTATTGTTACTAGCATATTTATTACAAGTAATATTTTAAGCATTTCAACCTCCGAAATCATATATTATTTTACATTAGGGGGTATTTGTAATCCGGCAGGTTCTCCTACGTACTGAATAGGTTAAAATTCATATACATTCTAAACTTATATCAAGGTAATAGTAACAAAAACACATCAAGAAGCTTCTATTCATCCATATATTTGTATTTTATATTAAGGTCCTTATATTCAACTATAAGATTATTCAACTGACAGTTAATAATTAATCGTTCTATCCTCAAATCTCTTAATTTATTAATACAGGTTTTAATATTGAATTCATCTAAATTCCTAACGATTATTTTTTCCATTGTAAAAGCACCTCTCAATTCATTTTATTTTTATTATATATAAATAAAAAAGTATAAAAAATAGGCTACCAGCCTAAATAA
>DHIM01000103.1 GCA_002403785.1 Clostridium sp. UBA4746 | reverse complement strand
CAGGATATACATAGAACAACTGTGACCCAATATGAGTCGGGTGAGATAATTCCAACCACTCAAAACATTGTAAAATTAGCTAAATTATATAATGTTACAACTGATTATATTCTTTGTTATGAACTTAAGATAGAAAAAAATACTATTAAAGGGTTAAAAAAATAGAATAGTGCGGAATTAATTTTAAATAGCGTACAATTCGTATGCTGATTTTTCTACGTGTGTTTAGATAACCGTAATATAATTGGTATAGAAAATAACAATACATTTTTAACGGTTAACAAATGTATAAACCCAGATGATATTGTGGTATACGAGTACAGCAGGTATAAACTATTTTATTAATAAACAGCAGACAAATACAGTCGGAAACTGACATATATATACATGAAAACCATTACAATGTGAATAATTTTATATGAAAAGGTATGTAATTAACTTAAATAAAAATATGGGTATAGCCGACATATAACAAATAAAGACACTCAAACCGAGTGTCTTTATTTGTTTTTATTTGATTTTAGAAACACAATAAGACTATTGACATGTTAGTCAAAGTAACATATGCTTACATAAGGTTAGTTTAAATAATTCAAATGTAAATTAAATCAAATAGTATGTACAAGCATTTATTCTAAATAAAACTAAGGGGGTGGAATATAAATAAAAAATGCTGAAATTAACAATGTTAAGAATTGAAAGAAATTTAAAACAAGAAAAGTTAGCAATATACATAGGGAAAAGTAGAAGCACGTTATCTTCATATGAAAACGGAAAAATTAATCCTCCCTATAAAACTATCTTAGAACTTAAAAAGATATTAAATTATTTCGAAGATGATTTACTTAAAGAAGTAGATTATAAAAAGAAAATAATTAGGAGTGTTAAATAATTTAGTATAAAAAAGTGTAAAGCCTTGCAGTAACTTGATTTCTAGGTTATGAAATTGACTATGAATAGGACAATAAAGGAGGAATAATTAATGAAGAAAAAACTATTTAAAATTGGGATGATAGGAGCAAGCACAAGCTTAATGGTGTTATCAACACAAAAAGTTTTTGCTGACCCAAACTCTGCATTACTAAATGCAAAGACACAACTCCAGGGACAAGCTACACCAATTGTTAATAATGTAATTGTACCAATTTGTGCTGTAATGCTTGTTATCATTACATTGGTTGCAATAGTTAAATCGGTTGTTGAATATAGACGTGGTGCGGGAGTTGATTTAGGACATATTGTAATACTTATAGTTGGAATAATTCTAGTTATAACATTTCCAAGTTGGGGTTGGGGATTAATTAACTAACAACTAACTAACAATTAGAGGGTGATGAAAATGGATGTAATATTTAATTACTTAAAAAGTGGTTTGCTCGGTGGTGCGGGTAATGTTTTAAAATATATGTCAGATATTTCGATCAATTTATTTGATAATCAAATTGTAAACAGCGTTTTACAACTTATGGAATACATAGGATGGATTCTTTTAGCAGTGGGGATATTGTTTGCGATAGTAAATGTGTATATTTCATATATAGAAAATGAATCAATAAATTTTCATTTACTTATATTAAATATATTCAAGGGTCTAATTGCCATATTGTTTCTGAAAGTTGGGGCAATACGACTATTTGAATTATCAATAACGGTAAATAATCTTATTGCTAACATAACTTCTAAACCAAATTATCAGCAATCTCTAGATACTTTATCAAGCTCGCTTGATAAAGCTGCTTTTGGGGTTATATGGTTTTTGGTAATTCTTTTAATAGTAATAGTTTCAATATTAGTTTGTTTGGTGCAAATATTAAAACGTGGTGGTATGTATATAGCTCACATTATGGTTGGATATTTATATATATTTAGTATACCTTCAGGTAACATGGAGGGGTTTACGAGCTGGTGTAGGCAAACGATGGCTATAGCATTAACTAATGTCTTACAGACTGCAATGTTGTTTATGGGGTTGGCACTTATGGCAAGTGATGCGTCAAAAATATTTTTAGGAATTGGCGTAATTATGGCAGCGAGCAAAGTTGAGGAAATTGCAGGTAAATATGGAATGTCTACTGGTTCAACTGGAAGTATGGGAAGTTCAGCAAGTAAAGCAATGAGAAATATGGGTCATACAGGAAATGGAGGCGGTGGTGGAGCAAGTCCAATGGGCGGATCAAGTTCAATGGGTGGACAATCTACAAGTTTAATTCCATAAAATAACTAGCTTTGAAAGGTTAGTTATTATTTTAGGAGGTTATACAATGTTTATTTATCCCGGTAATTTGAAAGAGAAAAAAACTTTTATGTGTTTAGATGTCTTTGAGTTAGCCATTGTTGGTGTATTAACAGTAATATTTATTATATATTCAGCTGAAAATTTAACTTTAATACCATTAATAGTACCAATAACATATTTAATTTTAAGTATAAGAATATTAGATAATAACTCGAATTTATTAGAGCAATTATTAAAAGTTTTTAATTATTTGCTAAATATGCAACAAGTATTTAGGTGGGGGGAGAGAAGAAAATGAGCATTTTTAAAATACAAAAGAAAGATGGAAATATAAAGGTGCAAAATAGTAAAACGAAACAACAAGCAAGTAGAACAGTACAAGAACTTTTAGATATTCATGGAATTGAAGACAACGTTATAACGAATACAAATTATTTTAAATATTACATAAGGATTGCACCTAAAAATATTAATATCTTAACGAATGAGTTCTTACTAAATGAAATATTAAATTTGAAAGCAGTTTTAAATATAATAGATAGCATAGAAATTTTAGTGGTTGATAAAGTGGAAAGATTAGAAGATAACAAAAATTACATAACTGATTTAATAAATGAAAGCGCAGACGAAGTAACAAAAATGTTGCTTGAAAGAGATTTAGAAAGTCTGAAACAATTAGAGAGTGAAAAGGGTTCTAGTAGAGAGTTTTATATAATAGTTCCATTTAAAATTGATGATGCACAAAGTAAACAAACAGTTATAAACATACAACAAGTATTAGAAGATAGAGGGTTTACGGTTTTAAGTTGTGATAAAAAGGTATTAAAAAATATGCTTCAAGTATATTTAGAAAGAAATTTTAGTGGGGAAGTAATCAAAGATTTTGATATATAAAGGGGTGGGGAAATGAGCATATTAAGCATTAAAAAAAAGGAGCAAACACTTACAATAGAAGAACAGAATAAAGAATATACAAAAGATTTCATAGACATGATTAGTCCAAGTATAATTAAATTTTTCCCTAGTTATTATGTATTTGGTAATACATATAGAAGAGTTTTTGCACTTAGAAATTACCCATTACATAGTGAAAACATGGCTTTATTAAGAAAATTTGGAGAAAGAAGCAACATAACATTAAAGATATATTGTAATAAAATGAGCGTTAATGAATATGAAAATTCTATAGAAAGTAGTGTACATAAAAACATTTCAGATACTACAGAAAATCAATTTATAAAAAGAACTAAAGCAAATCAACAACTAGAAGTTACACAAGATTTGGTACAATATTTAAATCAAAATAAGGACGAAAGTATGTTTAAAGTTCAAGTTTACATAGAAGTTATTGCAAGTAGTCAATCAGAATTAGAGAAATTAACGAACACAGTAATAATAAAACTTGGAGGAATAACATTCGACAATTTGTTTCTAAGACAAAAACAAGGGTTCATAGCTGTTAATCCTTGTGGCAATCCAAAAGAATTTGGGACACAATTTGAAAGACATATGCCATCAAGTAGCATGGCAAATTTATTCCCGCTTAGTTATAGTGGATCTATAGATAGTCACGGTTTTCTACTCGGAAAAGATAAGTTTGGTGGATATATAATAACGGATTTTAGCAAAAGGACTAATACACATACCAATTCAAGCATAGTAATTTTAGGTAATAGTGGAGAAGGTAAAAGTTATTTATTAAAGTTAATAATAACAAATTTAATGCTTAAAAAAAAGAATATCATATGTCTCGACCCGGAGCATGAATACATTACATTAACTAATAATTTGAAAGGTACATTTATTGATTTAATGAGTGGACAATATATTATAAATGTATTAGAACCGAAAATGTTTAATGATGGAACATATGAATTAAGCAAAGTTGATGATGATTACATAGGAACGTTTTCTAAAAACACAATATTAAGTCAACACATATCATTTCTAAGAGATTTTTTTAGAGCATATAAGAATTTTAGTGATGAATTATTAGATGTTTTAGAAGTAATGTTAGAAAAAACATATCTTAAATTTAGAATTACTTATACAAGTGATTTAGGCAATAAAAAGTCAAATGAATACCCTATTTTATCAGATTTATATGAAACTACGAAAAAAGAATTTGAGGAATATGAAAATCGAAAAGATGCTATTTATACAAAAGAACATTTGCAAAAATTATTGCTCGGTTTAAATTCAATTTGTAACGGTTCAGACAGTAGATTTTTTAATAAACATACTAATATACCTAACTACAAGTTTGTAACATTCGGGGTAAAAAGTCTTTTGGAAGCTTCAAGTAATTTGAAAAATGCAATGCTATTTAATGTACTTTCGTACATGTCTAACAAACTATTAGTCGAAGGGGATACCGCTGCAATATTAGATGAATTTTATTTATTTTTAGACAATAAAGTAATGGTAAAATACGTTAGAAACTTTATGAAAAGAGTTAGAAAGAAGGATAGTGCAATAATACTCGCAAGTCAAAACATAGAGGATTTTTTAGCAAAAGATGTTGTAGAACTTACTAAACCATTGTTTGCTATACCTACTTATAAATTTTTATTTTATCCTGGAAGTATAGATAAAAAAATGTATATGAATTTACTTAATGTAAATGAAAGTGAATATAAATTAATTCAATCTTCAAATAGAGGTAATTGTTTGTTTCTAAGTGGAAATGAAAAATTTAATTTACAAGTAGGAGCTCCAAAATATAAAGAGGTTTTATTTGGTAATGCGGGAGGAAGATAATGAATCCTAGGATTGCATATAGAATTTATAAAATTCTAAGTGATGAAAAAACAAGAGAAAGAATAATTGCAATATGTATTGGAGTATTCTTCTTTATATTCATCCCAATAGCATACTTTTTCGTGAATAATCCGGTAGTATTAGGAATTGAAAAAGTTAAAAACATAGCTGGAAGTGTTGGAGATATCAATGTGAAATCTGTAAAAGCTAATCT
>DHIM01000186.1 GCA_002403785.1 Clostridium sp. UBA4746 | reverse complement strand
TAAAGATAGTGTTTACACTATCATATTATAAAGGGAGGACATATTATGAATTTTGTTAATTACTACATGCCAACAAAAATATTACTTGATGAAGACGTAGTACTAAAAAACAGTAATTTATTTCATACTTATGGAGATAAAGCTTTAATTGTAACTGGTAAAACCTCTTCTATCGTAAATGGTTCATTAAAAGATGTTACTCAGGCATTGTCCAAAGAAGGGATTTTATATGATATTTTTAATGATGTAGAAGAAAATCCATCTTTAGAAACTGTAGAAAACATTGCAAAACTTGGAAGATCACAAAAGTCTAATTTTATGATAGGTATTGGGGGTGGTTCTCCTATTGACGCTTCAAAAGCAGCAGGTGTTTTAATAAACAACCCAAATACTACAAGATATAATTTGTTTGATAGTCCACAACTAGAATCTTTACCTGTAATTGCCGTGCCAACAACCGCTGGAACAGGAACTGAAACAACGCCCTATTCTATAGTTACAGATAATGAACTACAAACAAAACATGGTATATGCCAGAAGGTATTTCCCCAAATTGCTCTACTAGATGTAAAGTATTTAATGTTTTTGCCAGAGAAAATAACTATCAATACATCAATTGATGCATTGTCGCACTTAATAGAAGGCTATTTATCCTCAAAATCAAATATTATGAGTGATGCCTTAGCAGAAAAGGGTTTAAAATTGTTTGGAGAATGCTTAATTATGATAAGAGAAAAGGATTTTAACTGTTTAGTGAGAAAAAAGTTAATGTTGGCTTCTACCATAGCCGGTATGGTTATAGCACAATCTGGTACATCTCTTCCACATGGAATGGGTTATGCTCTAACATATTTTCATAATATACCACACGGGAAAGCAAATGGAATATTTTTAAAGTCATATTTAGAGTTTTGTGAAGACGAAAATAAAGTACATAAAATTTTATATTTATTAACCCTAGAAAATTTAGATGAACTTGGCAATTTCATAATCAATATGCTTGGATATGTAGATGGTGTTAATTATAAAGACATATGTTCTTATGCTGACCAAGTGTTCTTAAATAAAAACAAATTAAAAAATCATCCCACACCAGTGACAAGAGAAGATATACTAAATATATATAATGACTCCTTAAAAATATAGCTTATTTTATATTAACCCATAACTTATGCAAATAAACATTTAAAAGCAAGGAAGTGTAATTTTCACACTTCCTTGCTTTTAAATGTTAACTTAATCATCTAAATTAATGTGACAATAACCTCCAGGATTTTTTTGTAGATATTTTTGGTGATAATCTTCGGCATCATAAAAACAAGATAGAGGCTGCACTTCTGTAACTATTGGCTTTTCATATCTACCTTTTACTTTTTCCTTTGTTCTTAATATAATATCTAAATCCTTCGCGTCTGTATAATATATGCCACTTCTGTATTGATGACCTTTATCATTTCCTTGCATGTTTAAAGCCGTAGGATCTATTATTCCCCAAAACTTATTTAATATTTTTTCTAGCGATACCAAGTTTTCATCATATTCTATTAAACAAGCTTCCGCATGACCAGTGTCTCCAAGACAAACCTCATTGTATGATGGGTCCTTCTTTTTGCCATTAGCGTACCCCACCTTTGTTTCAACAATCCCATTTATTTTTGACATATAAGCTTCTACACCCCAAAAACATCCTCCTGCTACAACAATAGTTTTCATCAAAACACCTCACTTTTGTATTTATAGGACTGAAATAAATTAAGCGAACTTGCTATATACTTATTCTATTCCAAATGCCATTAAATACAAATTTTATATTTTTAACTATTCTAAATTATACCACAGGAATTATTTTATGAATACTATACTATTTGCTGTTTATTATCTAAAAATTTAACATCTTCAGCAACAACCTCTGTACTATATCTTTTATTTCCATCTTTATCTGTGTAGCTGCTACTAGAGAGTCTACCTGTTATAGCTAATTGGCTTCCCTTTTTCAAATGTTTACAAAGGGTTTCTGCTAACCCATTCCATGCCACAATATTTATAAAATCAGCTTCAGGTTGTAAATCTTTATGTGATACCTTATTAATAGCAATTGTAAATCTAGTATAAAAACCTTTTCCCTCATTAAAACTTTTAAGTTCCAAATCTTTTGTTGTTCTTCCAATCATTGATACAGTATTCATATAATATCTCTCCTTTTTCTTGAAAATATAATAGCATGAATTACTTAAACACTTAAGATAATTTAATTTCTAAAATGTAATTAAATAACTTTTTAAATTATTGACAATAAAAAGAATTTTTATACAAACGAATGTTTGCTTTTCAATTTATGTTTTTCAATTTTTGCTTAAGTTTTCTTATTAAAAGGATTGTTTGAAACTGCTGTAACAAATAAATATGGGAAAGTTTTTTTTAGATGTTTCATATACAAAACCCATTGGCTTACACTTGCTTCATATACTCTTTTTATATCAACTTCCAAATGTTCTTTTTCTTCATCATGTAGTTCTGATAAATTTCTAGAAGATAGCTCATCTTCTAGATGAAAAACTGCAGTTAATAGATGAGTAAAAGTTTCATGTTCTAATAAATTTGGATTTTCTAATAATTTAAGTAAAAACTCCCTTTTACTTAAAAGAAATTCTTTCATATTCTCTAAATCTACTTTATGAAATTCTATTTCATAATTATAATTTTCACATTTTACTAGTGCTTTTTTAAAATCTCTTTCTTCCCAACTTGGCTTAACTAGTAGGAAACTTGCTATTTCATCTACGTGAGGATCAATTGATGTACAGTATTTTAAAATATTAGTTCCTACTTCACTAAAAAATATACCTATTATTAAATTGAGTTTTTCTATTAACCCTTCCATCTCTCTTTCTTTAACAACTCTATCAATAACTAATGTTACCAATAAAACCTCAATAGGTATAAACGCTAATTCACCTACTAGAACTTTGAATAAATAATAAGCATCCCTAAAAACAAAATAGTGAAAAGAATATAATAATACTGATGAAATTACTAAGAATATTGAAAACTTTACACGCCAATCCGATTTCTTCAAACTCGTCCCCCTTTAAGATAAAAAATATATTAATAATCCTTATTTACATTAATACATTTTTTATTGTACCCTTGCTTGATCAATTAGCTCTATATTTATGTT
>DHIM01000360.1:17717-18291 GCA_002403785.1 Clostridium sp. UBA4746 | reverse complement strand
AATTAGATACTTTTAGTGTAGCAGATAATCATATGCTTGAGTATATAACTAAAAACAATGAAATAATTGGAGCTATAGAAGTATGTACAGCTAAAAATAGTACAACTCCTGAGTATACAAAACAATTTCTAAAACTTATTTGCGCTCAATTATTACTTATATTAGACAATAGAACTTTGAATGAAAAAATATTGGTTCAGGCCAATACAGATTTACTTACTGGTTGTTTTAATAGGAGAGCTTTTTATGACATGATAAAAAGTATTCGTATTTATGAAAATGATTACTGTATTTTAATGTTTGACATAGACAAATTTAAGCTTGTGAATGACAGATACGGGCATGAAGCGGGCGATATAGTATTAAAGACATTTGGCGAAATTCTCCATAGCAGTACACGTAAGGACGATATAGTGTGTAGATATGGCGGGGAAGAATTTGTAATATATTTACATGGAATATGTTCAAAAACAACAGCATTCTCTAAAGCAGAGGAAATTAGAAAAACCATGGAAAATTCAGTTGTAATTGCTGGTGAAGATGAAATAAAATTTACAACTAGTATAGGTATAGC
>DHIM01000360.1:0-17627 GCA_002403785.1 Clostridium sp. UBA4746 | reverse complement strand
TAGTATAGGTATAGCTGTCTCCACAAACGATGAACATGATATCCAAAATATAATAAAAATTGCAGATAATAATCTATTTAAAAGTAAAAACACAGGAAGAAATAAGTCTACAGTTTAGTTTTACCCTTAAGAGAGAATTTGACCTTTCTTTGTATGCATTAATTTACTTAACACAATATTTATTATATATTGCGTTATTTAGATATTCTACTTTCACAATGCTATTGATTAGCTGTTAAAGAAACTTGCATAGCCTCTCTCAATAATTTCCCTGTTTTTCCCTTTTTAACAAGTCTCTCCTTATATTGTCTTATATTCCTAGGGTTAAAAATTTCTTTCATTTATTTTCTCCTCAAAATTTCTATAAATTTAAATTCGAAAAATTTTTAGAGATATTTATTAGCTCAATTTGTCTAATTTTGATTTTTTTGTGTTGCCAATAATCAACAATGAATTCTGTATATCATTGTAAAAGATATACAAAGTTGAAGGGCTGACAACAGAATTATTTTACTTCTTTCAGCAAATATCTTTAACAAAATGACTACATTATTAATATTATATAATATTGTTCTTTGTTTTTATTAAATTTAAAAATAAAGGAGGAAATTATATGTGTTTAGATAATATAAACTCCTCAGATTTTTCAAAAATTGAATATTTACATTCTAATTATAGAGAAATAACTTATCTTGTTTTGAAAAACATGTTTGAAGAAGGCTTAGCTCACCATGGTCTAAGCAATGAACATGATGAATTTTTAGATGTTACTGCCTTACTTTTAATAAAGATTCACAAGGATAAAACAATTTTACCTACTATAGTAGATATGATTTTTTTTAGAAACAGAGAAGGTCTTTTTACTCACGATTTAATTTGGGCTTTTTTTCAGGCAAGAGATCCCTATAGCTTAATGTTAATTGCAAATTATTTAGATTCAGATGACTTAAATGATGTTAAATTAGCATGCAAACTTTTAGACTTTGTCCCTTCAATAGATATGACCATTGAAAAAGATCATAAAAAACAATACATGGATTTTTTTTACTGGCTTGAAGAAAATTATTCGTTTTTACATTTTACAGGGGAAAGTTTTCAAAGAACCAGTAATCCTATACCCTATATTGTAGCTTTAGATTCTAAATATCTATGCAGGCAGATACCAATTTATACTGGCAAACCCCTTATACCATTAACAAAAAAAGAAAATAGACTATTGAGTTATTTTAACAACTTAGATGAATATAACAAACTGCTATTATCAAAATTTTCACGTGAAATTAATAATCAAAATATAAATTTATGGGAATCATGGATTAACCGCTCCGTAGCCAAACAAATAAGCATTGCTAAAACTAAGTTAAGATCTTAACAATTATTAAACTAAGTTTAAGTAATAAAGGGAGGCCCGTAAATGATAATAGTTTCTGGGAATACTATTAAAGCCGATCCGTTTATAAATGAATATAAACAAAATGATATTGAAAGAGGCATCATTACTAAAATGAATTTAAGTAATGACCGGTATGAGTATAATTCATTAAATCAATTGCGGTTTGAGTTGAAAACACGAAAAGATATTGTTATTGCTGCTAAAAAACTTAATGAAGGGGATATGTCCTTTAGAACCTTTCGTAAATCAACGTGTAATGTTGATTATTGGGATCGTACTGATGAAGGTGGCTTTATATTAAAAAAAGGAATAACTCCCAGCGCGGCTATTGAGGATATTACTATAAACAGTTCTAAATACGGCACTGAATGCGCTACTGCAATGATTATTATTTATTATCAAGCATTGCTTAATATATTTGCTGACAAACTTTTTAATGAGTTATTCCCCCAAATACATTTAATGAATTGGCATTATATAGATAATTTGCTTGAAGATGCAGGTTATTTAGAAAAACGTAGTGAATATTTACCCGGAGATAGAAGATACTTTAATAACCCTGATGTAGATGCAGTAAAGCCTGAATGGCAAGGAGAAAATGTTATAGACTTAAATAATGAAATTTATTTCGGACATGGTATAGGCATAGAAAATGCTGATAATATAATTAGTGAATTAAATAAATTTAGAATAAAAGACGCAAAAACATCAGCTTATTTAATAGATTCAGCTGCACGTCTAGATTTTAAAGCTTTAGCAGATGTATATTATAACTTTCTTTCATCCTCTACCAATTAAACATCCAATTAGGCTTAAAAACATGAAATGTATAGCTAACCCATAGATGAACTAATAGATTAGCTATTTTTGTCATAAATAAAAATAATATAAATTTGAAACTTTATTCATCTTTTATGTGTATATTATAAAGAGAGTTCTTTTAATTTTCAAGGTGGGAGCGGGAGGGGATGCTGTGGATATTGAAAAAAATTAATATCGAGATGCAAGAACTATGACAAGTCCTTCTTTATGGAACTTTTTAAGATTTACGAGCGATATTTATATAGCATTTGCTATAGTTACACTCAAAATGAACAGGATTCTCTTGATACTGTACAAGAAATTTATATAAAAGTTTTTAAAAATATATCAAGTTTTGATGAGACAATGCTTTTTCGCCCATGGATACGAAGAATTTCAATAAACATTTGTATCAACTTTAAAATAATTTCACAACTTGTTGCAGAAAACTGTATATCTGAAATGGAATATACTAACATTGGGCTGAAAATTCACAACATTATTGAGACATACAGGGTCATAAATAAAGTAATAACAGCATCAAGCGGAGCATATAAAAATAATCCATATAATAATTTCATCAATAATAAAATTAGTGCTACTTTTAACTATATTAAAATGCCTATAAACCATAATGTAATCTTGAAAATCTTATTAAAATGGTACCAGAAATAGTATCTAAAGTAAGCTCAAAAATGGGATGCAGTAAGAACAAAAATGAAGGGACTAAACCTGAAGAAGACACTAAAACAGAAGAAAAGTAATTAAGTATTAATAAATTCATTTATTTCTATTTAATAGCACCTCCTATGATAATATAAAATTATAGGAGGTGCTTTTGTTACGTAATTAGAAAAATGTATAAAATATCTGATATTAAAATTTCCAGGTGGATAATTTGGTTTACATTTGTTGTTTTCTGATACAATATTTTCTGATGTAGTTGAAATTTGTAGAATGATTGCTTTTTATGATATAATTGAAACTCTATTAAATAATTAAAATAGTAAGTATTTAAATTATTTTGTAACCAGGCTTTCATATATATAATATAATATATTTTATCTACAATTAGTAGGGAGACTGAGTAAATATGACTAAAACAATAAATAAGTTATTAAAATTTCTAGCTGTAATTACAGTTGTAATTATTGGCTGGTTGGGAATAGGTCATTATAATATAATATCAAAACCTTTTGTAGCTAAGGGTAAAAGTATCAATGCAATATCTAAAAATTTATCTTTAAAATATAATAATGAAAACATTCCTGTTTTAATGTATCACTCCATTGGGACAGCAAAGTTAAACCCCTATGTTGTTAGCACTGATAGATTAAATATGGATATGCAGTATCTAAAAAATAACGGATTTACAACATTAAGTACTGACGAATTATATGATTTTATGGTTAAAAACAAGCCAATCCCTAAGAAATCAGTTCTTATTACCTTTGATGATGGTTATGAAGATAACTATACTAATGCTTTTCCTATTTTAAAAAAATATAATTTTAAAGCAACTATTTTTGTAATAACAGGTTATGTTGATAGATGTAACCTGTATTTAACCTCCTCGCAGCTAAAAGAAATGCAAAAGAGTGGAATAGATATAGAAAGTCATACTAATTTACATGACAAACTAGGGACATATTCTTATGGTTCCCAACTAAAAACTTTAAAAATATCTAAGGAATATATTGAAAAGACTTTAAATAAGACTGTTAAATATATCTCCTATCCTTTTGGAAGCTATAATTTAGATACATTAAAAGCAGTAAATGCTGTAGGTTATAAAATGGCATTTACAACTAACGGAAGGTGGGCAAATATATCTAATGGGATTTTAAGTCTTGATCGAGTATTTGTTAGCGGATTTCATCATAGTAATTCTTTTCGAACAAGAGTAAATCATAGCTGGTATTTATTTGAATATTTATATTTATAAAATATAGTTAAACAAAAGAAGTAAAGATATATGTTTAAACACATACCTTTACTTCTTTTGAGTTAAAAACGTGCAAGTCAAAATTATTTTTGATATTTTTTTCTCTCTGTTTCATAAAGATTATTACCTTCGCTGTCTATTACTACAACCGCCGGAAAATCTACTACCGTAAGTTTCCTAACGGCTTCTGGACCCAAATCTTCAAAAGCAATAATTTCGCATTCTTTTATTGTATTTGAAATGAGAGCTCCAGCTCCTCCTATTGCAGCAAAATAAATTGCGCCATTTTTCTTCATTGAATCTACTACCGTTTGACTTCTAAGCCCTTTTCCAATCATTCCAGTAAGACCTAGTTCAAGCAATGGGACAGTCAAATCATCCATCCTATAACTAGTTGTAGGTCCAGCAGACCCTATTACATTTCCAGGTTTAGTTGGAGCAGGTCCTACATAGTATATAATCGCATCTTTTGGATCAAATGGTAGTTTATCACCATTATTAATTGCATCTACTAGCCTCTGATGAGCTGCATCTCTTCCTGTATACATAGTTCCTGATATTAAGACACTATCCCCCGATTTCAAATCCTTTAACTTGTCCTGTGTTAAAGGAGTAGATATATGTTTGATTTCCATCTTTTCCCCTCCCTATATAATTGTTACTTCATGTCTTGCAACATGACAGTTAATATTTACTGCCACTGGTAATCCAGCAATATGCGTTGCAAAAGCTTCCACATTAACGGCAAGGGCTGTAGTATTTCCACCTAGTCCTTGAGGTCCTATTCCTAAAGCATTAATTTTTTCTAGTAAAGTTAATTCAATTTCTTTTAAATGCTCAGTTTCATTATGGCTACCAATATTTCTTGTTAATGCTTTCTTAGCGAGATACATTGCTTTATCAGATGTTCCACCAATTCCAACACCCACAACAATTGGTGGGCATGGATTTGGACCTGCAAGCGAAACTGCTTCTACAACAAAATCAAGTACACCGGCTAAACCATCTGATGGTTTAAGCATTTTTAATCTACTCATATTCTCACTTCCAAAACCTTTTGGAGCGAGTGTTACTTTGACTTTATCACCTGGTACAATATCATAATATATTACAGCAGGAGTATTATCCCCTGTGTTTTTTCGATGTAAAGGGTCTTCTACAACGGATTTTCTTAGGTATCCCTCTTTATAACCACGTCTAACCCCTTCATTAATTGCATCTGTAATATTTCCACCGATTAGTTCTACTTCCTGACCTACTTCCACAAATACTACCGCCATACCTGTATCCTGGCAAATTGGTACCTGGTCTGTTTTAGCAATTTCAGCATTTTTAAGCAAATTAGTTATTATATCTCTTCCTACAGGAGATGTTTCCTCTTTTAGAGATTTATGAAATGCATCTAATACATCTTCACCTACATAAAAATTTGTCTTTATACTCATGTCTTTTAAAGCATTCTCAATTTCTTTTACATCCACTTTACGCATAAAATCGCAACTCCTTCCACTGTTTTTCTTATAAAGCTAATAAAATTTTTTCAATTATCTTATTATTATATCCTAGCTACTCCCGATTTTCTAGCTGCTTCCATAACAGCCTCAGAAACAGCTTTAGCTACTCTTGGATCGAATGGTAGTGGAATAACAAAATCCTCACTTAATTCTTCATCACTAACTAATGAAGCTAAAGCATTTGCTGCTGCTATCTTCATCTCATCATTGATATCGCTTGCTCTAACATCTAATGCTCCTCTAAATATTCCTGGGAATGCTAATAGATTATTAATTTGATTTGGATAATCTGATCTACCGGTACCAACAACTCTTGCTCCAGCCGCTTTTGCTAAATCTGGTAAGATTTCAGGATTTGGATTTGCCATTGCAAATATTATAGCATCTTTTGCCATTGTTCTTACCATATCTTGGCTTACTAGGTTAGCATCTGATACTCCTATAAACACGTCAGCTCCAACGATAATCTCCTTTAATTGTCCTTTAATTTTATCTTTATTTGTAACTTTAGCCATTAGACTTTTTTCTCCACCTAAATTCTCACGTCCATCATAGATGGCACCTTTTCTATCAAGAAGAATAGCTGTTTGTACTCCCATACTCATCAATAATTTTGTTACAGCAATACCTGCTGCTCCAGAACCATTAACTACAACTTTAATATTCTTCATTTCTTTTTTTACTAATTTTAAGGCATTAATTATTCCTGAACAAACTACAACAGCTGTTCCATGTTGATCATCGTGGAAAATTGGGATGTCACATACTTCTTTTAGTTTTCTTTCTATTTCAAAACATCTAGGTCCACTTATATCTTCTAAATTTATTCCACCAAAACTGCCCTGAAGTAAACTAACAGTTTTTACAATATCATCAACATCATTAGAACGTATACATAAAGGGAAAGCATCAACATCTCCAAAAGTCTTAAATAATACACATTTTCCTTCCATTACTGGCATTCCAGCTTCTGGTCCAATATTACCGAGTCCTAGAACAGCACTGCCATCTGTTATAACTCCAACAAGGTTCCATCTTCTAGTAAGTTCATAAGATAAATCTATATTTTTATTAATTTCAAGACAAGGCTCTGCAACCCCTGGTGTATAAGCTATAGAAAGATCCTTTTTACTTGCTACTGGAACTCTAGATATTACCTCAATTTTACCTCTCCACTCTTTGTGACACACCATTGCTTCTTCTTTAATATTCATACTTATCATCCTCCTATTATTTTTTAATTTTTGCATTATAAAATAATTGTATTTATACCGCTTACTGATATAGACAAATATAACTTTGTGAACAATTTAACATATAAATTTTGATTTATACTAATAATATCAACACCTTTCAATATATTGTCTTAGTTACTTTTATTAATGGTTAATGTATTTTTATTGCGATAAATACTTCTATTTATCGCAAATGTAAACTAATTAATATTATTTATCATTTTCACTTCCATGAGTATAATGAGGTAATAACATAGGAGAAATTTTATTTGTACTCACACCATTTTCCTCAAGGCTCTTGTGATATGCTTTAACATGATCAAGAGTCAATTCTTTAAGTTCAACGGATTTGAACTTATCACCAGCACTATTTCCTGCTCTACGTCCGAAAACGATAATATCTAATAGTGAATTACCCATTAGTCTGTTTCTACCGTGAATTCCGCCTGCAACTTCTCCAGCAACAAATAAGTTTTCTACCTTAGTTTTACAATTCTCATCTATCAATAGTCCACCATTTTGGTAATGAAGTGTTGGATATACTAGAATTGGATCCACTCTCATATCAATACCAAATTTTTGATACATTCTCATCATAGCTGGAAGTCTCTTCTCAATAGTTCCTTCACCAAGAAGCATTTCAATTAATGGAGTATCAAGCCATACACCCTTTTGTCCTGCAGCTGTGTCAATACCTTTACCTCTTTTATAACATTCTCTAATGAATGCAGATGATTCAACATCCCTAGTTTCAAGGTGATAAGTAAATTGTTCACCATCTATATTTAGAGGTGTTGCTCCTAAACTACGAACCTTCTCAGTAACAAGTGCACCAAATATCTGTGATGGGTATGCTGCACCAGTTGGATGATATTGAACCGCGTCTGCGTAGATAAGTTCTGCTCCAGCTCTATATCCTAATATAAGACCATCTGCAGTTGCACCATAATGATTTGTAGTTGGAAAATCCTGATAATGAAGTCTACCAGCTCCTCCAGTTGTTATAATAACAGTTTTAGCTCTTGCGATTAAATATTCTTCTGTTTCAAGATTATATAAAACTGCTCCAGCGGCTTTACCATCCTTATCAAGTAGTATCTCCACAGCAGGGGAGAATTCTACTACTTCAATTTGTTTGTTATGAACTTCATCACGAAGCACACGCATAATCTCAGCTCCTGTATAATCTTCAGCAGCATGCATTCTTTTTCTTGAGGTTCCACCACCATGAGTAGTAACCATTGTGCCGTCATCCTCTTTATCAAACATTACTCCAAGTTCATTTAACCATTTTACTGATTCTGGGGCATCCATTACAAGAGCATTAACAAGTTCCTTTTTATTGGTAAAATGTCCTCCACCCATTACATCCATGTAATGTTTTTCAGGTGAATCTTCTGGCTTATCAGCAGCCTGTATTCCGCCTTGAGCCATCATAGTATTGGCATCTCCAAAACGTAATTTTGTAGCTATCATTACTTTAGCGCCTTTTTCGTTTGCCTGTAGGGCTGCTGAAGCTCCAGCACCACCACCACCTATTATCAATACATCTACATCATAATTAAATTTAGTTAAGTCCATGTCTAAATCTTGAAGTCTACTTTTAGCTTCAAGAAGCTCTGCAAGTTCCTGAGGAACTTTTGATCCTTTGTTTACTCCAACATTTAGATTTCTAAATTTATCATCTTTATAATCAGGATAATTTTCCTTTAGTATATCGTCCTTTTCCTCAGCCGTCATTCTTGGAAACTGAACTCCTAATCTTTGGGGACGGGTAGCCTCTACCTTCTTTATTAGCTCCCTCATTGCTCCTGTATACATTTAAATACCTCCCTGATAAAACTATATTTTTATGTGATTCTAGGGTAATTTTTACTTTTCAATATCTCTTGTATTATATATATCCTTTAATTCATCAACATTTTTACTCATTAGATTTGCTAATGCATCATCATACATGCCTTCTTGAATTTCAGCTACCCTTTTTGTCAAATCTTCTGTTTCATGAGAAATGTATTTACCTGTAAGTCTTCGCGCAAGCACTCCTACTTGGTAATGAGTTATACCAGCTGGGCATCTTGAAGCACAAATTCCACACATAACACAATCAAATGATTCATGTGCACATTTTTCAAGTTCTCCTCTTTGAGCATATGCAATATATTGCATAACATTAAGGTCCTGTGGACACCCCTTCGTACAAGAGTTGCATCCAATACAGCTGTATATTTCGGGATAAAGCTTCATCATTGTATCAGCATTTGGCTCTAAATCATTCATATCATATAATTTTTTATTTCCAGGGAAGAATGGCAATTGAGTAAGATACATACCATCTTCCACCTTAGTTTGACATGCTAAGCACACCTTTAATTCTTGCTTACCTTTAACTCTATATATTGTGGCACAGGCACCGCAAAATCCAGCCCTACACCCACATCCTCTAATTAATTGATACCCTGCATACTCCAATGAATCCATAATTGTAAGTGTCGAAGGTACATTGTATTTTTTGTTTAATATATATATTTCCACCATTTCTTTATTGGACATTTTATATGCCTCCTTTATCCCTAACCTATAATGGGATGGATTAAACTGATTTAGTATTTACATTAATATTCGTCTGGAAGCTCATCTATTTCATCGCATCTAAATACTGGACCATCTTTACACACATATTTATCTCCGATATTGCAACGTCCACATTTTCCTACGCCACATTTCATCTTTAATTCTAAAGTTGTATATATCTGTTCCTTCTTAAATCCTATTTCTAACAGCGTTTGAAGGCTATATTTTATCATGATAGGTGGTCCACATATCAAAGCCACTTTATCTGTACTAAATCCAATCTCTTTGATATAACTGGGAACAAATCCTACATGTCCATCCCATCCCTTAGTTTCATGATCAACAGTCAAATGAACTTTTGTATTAGGCCTCGATGGCCAGTTTTCAAAGATATCTTCCGATTGAACAAGATCTCCAGGTGTTCTTGATCCATATAAAATATCTACCTTTCCATAATCTTCACGATTATCCATTACATAATTTATAACAGAACGGATAGGTGCTAGTCCTATACCACCGCCAATGAAAAGTAAATCTTTTCCTTTAAGTACATCATCCACAGGAAAATTATTTCCATAAGGTCCACGAACCCCAATTTCACTTCCGACTTCCAAGCTGTGTAGATATTCAGTCACTTCACCACATCGTTTTACGCTAAATTCTATAAAATCTTTTTGCGTTGGAGAAGAAGTAATTGAAAAAATTGCTTCTCCAAGTGGTGGAACCGAAATCATTGCACATTGACCTGGCATATGTTCGAAGGGTTTTCCACCGCCTGGCTTGGTAACTCTAAAAGTAGTTACATCCTGAGTGTCTGCCCTCATTTCTTTTATCACAACAATTTCAGGTATCAAAGGGTTTACATGTTCTTCATTACAACTGCAGCTCATTGTTATTCACCACCTAACTTTTTAATTACTTTTACAATGTCCAGATGAACAGGACATTTTTCAACGCACCTTCCACATCCAACACAAGCATACACACCCTCATGATTATTTGGGTAATAAACAAGTTTATGCATAAACCGCTGCCTGAATCTTTCCTTTTGCGTCTTTCTTATATTTCCGTGGGCCATTAGAGTAAAATCTGAGAACATACACGAATCCCAACAACGGAATCTTTCTCCTGTTTGTGCCTCACCCTTAAAGTCAGCAACATCATAACAATGACAAGTAGGACATACAAAAGTACATGAACCACAACCTAGACAACGTTCGCTAAGCTCTTGCCAAATTTCAGAATCAAATAAATCATTAAGCTCTCCTGTTATTTTTGTAGGGTCTAAATTTGCTAAAGGAAGTTCTTTCACTTTACCTATTGTAGACTCTTGTAATTTATTTAATTCTGCTTTATCTTGATCTGTTGCATCTTCTAAAATATCATTTAGTTTCTCAGTTAGTACTTCACCCTTTTGAGTTTGTGATTGCCACAATATGCTATCCCCTAAATTCCATGTTGTAACATCTACCTCTTTAGGAGCAGTTTCTGGCTTAATTCCAAATGAAGTACAAAAACAATTTTCTTCTGGCTCAAAACAGGCCATTGTGACTATTGTTCCTTTTTCACGTCTTTGCTCATATAATCTATCTACAGGTTCTTCTAGGAATACATTATCAAGAAGCTTAAAGCTACTTGCATCACAATGCCTAACACCAAAGATTACGTAATCCTCTTTTTTTCCTCCAACATTATCTATCTTGAGTTTTTTGCCATCTCTTTTAAATTTCATGTAAGTTTCGCTTTGAGGAAAAATAAAACTTTTAGGTGAAATATTAGTTTTCAATTTTTCTATATTTACCTTGTCACCTTCTTGCCAAAGGTCGAAATTAACTTTACCATCTAATTCAACAGGCAAAAACAGTTGATATGACTTATCAATGTTACTGAAAAGCTGCGAAAACTGAGTCTTTGATATTTTCTTCATCATTTTTTTCCACCTCCATGCTCTGTAAAGGAATCACAATCATCCAGTTTAAACATACCAATTGGGGCTTTAATAGATGAATCTAGCCCTGCTTCATGTTCGCCATAAAGTCCATTTATATCTTTTATTATTTTACTGTTTAATTTGTGAAGTGGTATACCTGCTGGGCATACTCTACTGCATTCTCCACATTCAACGCATCGACCTGCAACATGATAAGCTCTAATAATGTGATAAAATTGTTCTTCAGTATCTGCTTTTGCTTTACCTGATACTTCTGCTTTACTGTTATCAAAAATACATTTTACGCAACTACATGCAGGGCATATATTACGGCATGCATTACATCTTATGCATTTTGAAAATTGATCTTTCCAATAAGCTGCTCTTTCATCATTAGATAGTGCTTCAAGATCTTCTACGTCTTTAAATCTATCTGATAAATCTACTTCTCTCTCTTCTAGAGTGTCTGTCATTAACTGATCATACACAACAGGATTCGGATGTCTACATTTAAGACATTTATCAAATTCAAATTCTTTACTTGCAACTTTCTTTTCTCCATCACTTGTTACAAATATAATTTCATCTCCGGATCTTTTCACGCTTTTGAGGCCTTTATTTAATCCTTCTTTTTTTACTTTTTCTGGGTCAATCATACCAGGGCAACTTATTCCATAAACTACAACCTTTGTTCGGTCTATTCTATTATCAACTATCAGTTGGTTAAACCCAAGAGAATCGCATCCTTTTAAAAATACACCAATTTTATTACTTTGTTTTAATTCTTTAATGAGATATTTACTTACATTATTAACGCAGAAACTGTCCCATATTAATGAATCTGCTTTATCTACATCGGTAATAAATACAGGATAGGAATCACCCCAAGTATCTCCCTTTGTCCAACCTATAATTTTCTCTACTTCGCCATTTTCTAATGCTAATTTTGCGGTCTCTCTTATTTTTTGTGTTATCTTATCCATCTATCATCCCTCAACTTTCTATTAGGGCCAAGTTTATGAACTTTCTCTAATACATCATTCATAACGCTTGCGAATTTGTGTCCTTCTGCTGCCGAAATCCAATCTACTTTAAAACGTTCTTGTTCTATTCCCATGTATTCAAGTAAATTTGTCAAAATTGAAAAACGACGTCTTGTGTGATAGTTTCCACTTGTATAGTGACAATCTCCTGGGTGACAACCGGCAATTACTACAGCGTCAGCACCTCTTTGAAATGCACGAAGTACAAAGTTTTCACTAACTCTACATGAGCATGGAACCCTAATTATTTTAACATTGGCAGGATAGCTGAATCTGCTTGTCCCAGCTAAGTCTGCCCCTGCATAGCTACACCAGTTACAACAAAAAGCTACAACTAAAGGTTCAAATTCAACTTTATCTATCCCTTCAATTTTTTCAGCTTCTATCGACATATGGCATCCACCTCCGCTAAAATCTGTTTATTTGTAAATCCTTTAAGGTCAATGGCACCAGGACGACATGCTACTGTGCATCCACCACATCCTTGACAAAGGGCTTCATTTACCTTTGCAACTATTTTAGTAATCTTTTTGCCGTTTTCGTTAACCTCAACAGTACCTGATGAAATTGCATCGTATGGACATATCTTAGTGCATGCAAGGCATCCACTACAAATTGATTCATCCACCTCTGAAACACAAGGGTTGTTAACCAATTTATCCTTACTTAATACCCCAATTACTTTTGCTGCTGCAGCACTAGCCTGTGCCACTGTTTCTGGGATATCCTTTGGTCCTTGGCAAGCTCCTGCTAAAAATATTCCGGCAGAATGAGTTTCTACTGGACGAAGTTTCGGATGAGCTTCTGTAAAGAAATTATCATTATCTGTACTAATACTTAATATTCTTTTAATTGTAGTTGCATCATCTTTGGCTTTAGTTGCCGCTGCGAGTACTACTATATCTGCATCAATTTCAATTGTTTCTCCAGTCAAAGAATCCACTGCGTGAACTTGAAGTTTTTCTCCATCTGGGAATACCTTGCCAACCATACCTTTTATATAATGAACTCCATATTCTTCAACAGCTCTTCTCTGAAATTCTTCAAAGTTTTTACCTGGTGTACGAACATCAATATAAAAAACATATGCTTCCATATCAGGATAATGATCCTTAATTAACATAGCGTGTTTTGCTGTATACATACAACAAATTTTAGAACAATATGTTTTACCTCTAGCTGACTTATCTCTTGATCCAACACATTGTACAAATACTATTTTCTTAGGTCTTCTCTTATCTGATGGACATAGGAGCTCACCACCTGTAGGACCTGCTGCATTGGTTAATCTCTCAAATTCAAGAGATGTAATTACATCTGGGTGATTCGCATACTGATATTCACCAAATTTTTCAAGTCCAATAAGATCATAACCAGTTGATACAACAATCGCTCCATATTTCTTTGTTATTTTAGTATCTTCCTGAGTATAATCAATAGCACCCGCTGTACATACCTTTTCACAAATACCACATTTTCCTGTTTTAAACTTTATACAATTTTCTCTATCTATAACAGGTACATTAGGAACCGCTTGCGCAAATGGCATATAAATAGCCGCTCTGGTTCTTAGACCTTCATTAAATTCACTTTTAGCTTTCTTTGATGGACATTTCTCAGAGCAGACTCCACAACCTGTACACTTATCTAAATCTACACTACGTGCCTTTTGATTAATGACTGCTTCAAAATTTCCAACATATCCAGTAACCGACTCTAGTTCACTGTATGTATATAAGTGAATATTGGGATGAGATGCTGCATCTACCATTTTTGGTGTCAGAATACAGGCTGAACAATCTAATGTTGGAAAAGTTTTATCTAACTGAGACATTTTTCCACCTATGCTTGGTGTTTTCTCAATAATATCAACTTCATAACCAGCTTCAGCTATATCAATTGCTGTTTGAATTCCTGCAATCCCCCCACCTATTATAAGTGCTCTATGTGTTACATCTATTTGACCTGGTATAAGTTCCTTATTTAGTGTAGCTTTAGCCACTGCAGCCCTAACAAGAGCAATAGCTTTTGGGGTTCCTTCTTCTTTGCTCTTATGAATCCATGAGCAATGTTCACGAATATTTGCAACTTCTAATAAATATGGATTTAAGCCCGCTGCCTTTGCCGCTTTTCGAAATGTTGCCTCATGCATTCTAGGAGAACATGATGCCACAACGATTCGATCTAGCTTTAGATCTTTTATCCCGTTTTTAATCAAATTCTGGCCTACTTCGGAACACATATATTGATAGTCTTTGGCATATACAACTCCAGGCATTTTACTAGCTTCTTCTATGACTTTATCGATATCTACGGTAGCTGCTATATTACTTCCACACCAACAAACAAAAACTCCAATCCTCTGCAATTTGATTCCTCCTTTAAAAATGACAATTACTTTATATTTTTGTAAAATTATTTATTATACTTACGAAATCCACTTACAATTGCCTGCTGGGGCATTTTATTATCTATTTTTGCAAAGACATCATCAGCTAACATTTTATTTTCTCCTGAACGTCTAATGATAATAAGCCTAACTGCCTCTAAAACGTTTGCAATATCTATGTCTCTAGGGCAACGCTCGGAACATGTAAAACATGAAGCACAAGACCAAAGTGTTTCGCTCTCTATAACCTTGTCCAATTCACCTGTTTGCAATAATCTTATGACCTGATGAGGTAGGATATCCATCCCTTCGCTTGCAGGACAACTTGCTGAACATTTTCCACATTGGATACAATCCTGTATCCGTTGCCCACTTATTTGAACAATTTGATCTAACTCTTTTGATTTACTATCAGAAAATATTTTCACTCTTTTCATTGCACTATCCCCTCCTATCCTTATTTGACACCTAAAGCTTCTGCTAAAAGCTCAGTGAAATAGCTGATAGATAGTTTATTTTTTGCCCCATCGCAGCTGAGTTCTAGATTATATTTACAAAGGGGGCATGCTGTAACAATCTCTTCTACACCATGTGATGCAGCTGATTGAATTATACTGCCTGTCATGTTATTTACAAGATCTTTTTTATCTATACAAAGGTAGCCTCCACAACATTCTGTTCTATATGGATATAATACAGGAGTTGCGCCAATAGCTTTTATAAAATTTTCTATAATGGAAGGATTTTCAGGATCATCAAAATTCATTGTGCTGCTTGGACGAAGAAGCAGACATCCATAATATGCTCCTATTTTTCGATTAGTAAGAGGATTCGTTACTTTTTTAGCTAGTTCATCAAATCCTATTTCATCCCTAAGTACTTCAAGATAGTGAAGGACTTGTGTCTCTCCCTCGTATTCTTTTGGCAACTCCAAATAATTGTTAACCTTAGTTCTTATGTCATCTTTGGTCTTCATATCTTCATTGACCCTTTTAATTACGTGGTGGCATGCTGCACATAAAGTAACCAGTTTTTCATTTTTCTCCTTTGCTGCTGCTAAACTTCTTACAGCGGATAATTTGGTAGCTATTTCATCAGTGGCCATGGGATATACAGCACCACAACACTGCCACTCCTTTTGTTCTTCTAATTCAAACCCCAAGACTTTTGCAGAATCTAATGCAAATTTTTCTAATTCCTGAGCTTTCGTCTTTAACGTACATCCTGGATAATAACTATATTTCATATTTATTCATCTAGACTTTTAAACAACCGAACAAGTCTAGATTTGCACCTCCCTTCAATTTGTTAATTTTTTAACTATTATAAATAAAAAAGATTGTTTTTCACTTTCTAGCACTATACTTTATAAAAATCAACGGAGTTTTATTTAACATTTTGTTAAAACAATAACACATATTTTTTTAATTTAAAGTAAAATTTAAGTATTAATAATAGTTAATACCTATAATCAGGAAACTATGTTATAATATTAAAACGGTTACGACATTTTGCCCTTTTATATTCGTTAATATTTTAACATTTATTGGTAAATAAATATTACCTTTTTCTTTTAAACACTTATATTTTTTAAGGGCAATGTGATATTATTTAATTCCTTGTTAAAACAATAACATACATTGTTTTAAATTAAAAATATCATTTAACTATGATATCATAGTTAAAACTTATAATTAGGAGGATATGTCATGGAATTAAGACAGTTACAGTATTTTCAAAAGGTTTGCCAATTAAATAATATTACACAAGCTGCCAAAAAACTTTATGTAAGTCAGCCTACTATTACCAATTCCATTAAAAATCTAGAAAAGGAACTGTCCAGTGTTCTCTTTGATCGATCTAAAAAACAGCTTTTTCCCACATCCGAAGGAAAAGTTTTTTTAAAAAGGGTAAATGAGATTTTAAGACTAGTAGACAATGCCGCTTCCGAAATGAAGGATTATCAAAATCTAAAAAAAGGCATACTGACAATAGGTATACCTCCAATTATCGGTACTATTTTATTTCCAAAATTATTTATTAATTTCAAAAATTTATATCCAAATATTGAACTCAATATTATCGAATATGGGTCAATTACCACAAAACAAATGATAGAAAAAGAAGACCTTGATTTAGGAATCATTATCATTGATTCCCCCAATAAGTTATTAGATTCCTTTCCCATTTTAAATAGTGAGCTCTTCGTTTGTTTAAAAAAAGAGCACCCTTTAAGCAAACAATCAACCATTACATTTAATGATATTAAAAACGAACCTGTTATCCTACTAAAAGAAGGCTTCTACATAAGGGAAAAGATATTAGAATCTTTTAATGAATGCAATATTCAGCCTAATATTATTTTATCGTCCAACCACTTAGAAACTATCAAAGGCCTTATTGCCAATGGGGTTGGCATTTCTTTTTTACTAAAAGAAATTGTTGAAAATAATGAAAAAATAGCAAAAGTTCCATTAAGTACTGGTATTCCCATAAAAATTGCTCTCGTTTGGAAAAAAGATCATTATCTATCTAATGTTTCAAAGGCATTTATAGATCTCTTAAGAGAAATTTAGATGAAGAGAAAATCAAACATTTGAAGAATTTATAGTTAAAAGATTCAGTATTTGTAGAAAATGAAAATATTTTTTAACTTTCTATAAGAAAAACAGAAAAGATATTATATAAAATGAATAATTCGTTGAAATTATGTTCAATAGATGATAAAATGAAATAAAAATTTCATTTTATCATCTATTGAACATTTTTATTTCATTTAATTGGAATTAACATAGAAAGGATT
>DHIM01000198.1 GCA_002403785.1 Clostridium sp. UBA4746 | reverse complement strand
CATATTGTCCTTAAATTTAACAATGTTCGACAACTTATCTATTTGCCACATGTCTCTAGAGCATACCAGTGGACTCCATACTTGTAACCTTTGGTTGATGTTCCACTTATTTTGTTATGATGATTTCTATTGGAAGTTGAGTATATGCCACTCTTAGCTATAATTCCTTTACTTGAGCTAATTTTGTTATTGGTCATTGTTATATATTGAGGATCAGCTACTCCATTCCAGTCAAGTAATATTCCATTACCTTTCTCTGGTGTATATCTATTATTTTTTTTATTTGTATTAGTTATAATATTGGATGATACGTTACAGTTTGAAGTTCCTGCAACTATAGCAATACCATTAGTTTGTGAAGACAATACTTTATTACCTGTAACAGCTGATCCAGTTGTAGCAAACAAACATATTGCTCCTAAATTCCCAGTACCAGGTGTTGATTCGTCTACCGTGTTATTCTTAACAACGTTATAATTAGACTGCCATATTTCAATTTGATTAAATCTGTTATTTTTACAAGTATTATTAGATATAGTATTGTAATTGCTAAGCTTCTTGCTGCCACCATAAGTTGTAATGCCTTCCTGACCATTGCCTTCGCATAGATTATTGCTTGCAACTGAATTAGTTGTACCTTTTCTAGTTGTTGAGTTGTAACTGAATATTATACCTTGACCACCGCTGTTTTTTATAATATTGTTTGTTACAAAGATTTTTGACCCGTTTAGACAATATACATGACCACTTATTTGTTCGTGACTATAGCCACCAAAAACTTTAGGATTATTAAAATTATTCTTATTTATTGTGATACTTGCGCTGTTGTTATCAATTAAAATTCCATATTTGCGTATATCGTAGAAATATGAATTTATAACTGAAGAGTCACGCGATCCATAAAAGTTAATTGCTGAATAACTGATATTATTTGTGAATCTGCAGTTTATTACATTAAGTCCTTTTTTCTGAAAAACACTTAAAGCTGTAAAGCAATTTTGAAACTCTATACCCTGAAAACTGTTAGTATTACCAGTGGAAAATAAAGTGTTTTTTCCTGTACCAATAATTATTACATCACTGGATGCAATTAATTTTATTCCATCTTTCAATTTAACAGTGCTAGAAAATTTATATTTACCTTTTGGTAATTTAATTGAAGCTCCGCTAGGAAAAGAATTAATCATTTTTTGAAATTGGGCTGAGGTATCAGATGTTCCGGCTATATTCAACTTATAAGTTTTAGCATTTATTATAATAGGGCTACTAGCTAACATCGTTACGCTAGAAGATTTAACTGCTATATTAGCAGATTTAACTGCTATATTAGCAGCATTTGTAGTAGTTAGAAGAGAACTAACATTTGATAAAGAGATTAATATTATGATTACAGTTATGATTTTTTTAATATTGTTTTTTAACATTACAATTCACTTCCTTTTAAGTAAGACTTTTTGGTAAAAATTTTACATACAATAATATAGATTAGTTCCATTTTATATAATTATCCAATGATATATTAACTATTATATGTTCAACTCCTTTAATTTGGTTTTATGTTACTATTAGTTGAATAAAAGTCTTACGATGGTAATGAAATATTACCATCGTAAGACTTTATCGTTAATAATCATCTATTCTTTAGATATTCGACAAAAAAATATTAAAATGGGTTATAATTTATATGTAGTTAAGTACAAAGCAAGTAAAATAAATCTGTGTACTTGTAATTGCATAAGCATTTGCATTTTTGCAAATGCAGGCAAGTGCACTAAACATAAAGAGGAGAATTAATTATGAAGGTATTAATAACAGGAGCTAATGGTCAACTAGGTAGAGAACTTACTAATCAATATAAAGATAAAAAAGGCATTGATTTAATACTCGCGAAGAGAGAAGATTTAGATATATCAAATGTTAAAGAAGTATATAGTTTTGTAAATGAAAATAAACCAGATGTAATTATCAACTGTGCTGCACTTACTGCCGTTGATAAATGTGAGAGTGAAATAGATATGGCATATAAGATAAATACAATAGGACCTAAAAACTTAGCCATAGCTGCAAATGAAATTGGCGCAGAAATTGTTCAAGTATCAACAGATTATGTTTTTGATGGTAATATGAATAAATCACTGACAGAGTTTAATGAAGTAAATCCTCAAACTGTTTATGGAAGAACAAAGCTCGAGGGAGAAATATTAGTTAAAAATGATAATCCTAAGCATTACATAGTTAGAACTGCATGGCTTTATGGAGATGGGAATAATTTTGTAAAGACTATGATAAATTTAAGCAAAACTCATAAGACAATGAAAGTAGTTAATGACCAAAAGGGAACACCTACAAGTACAGTTGATTTAGCTAGAGTTATAATAAAGCTCGTCGATGATAAGAATTATGGGCTTTTCCATTGTACCTGTAAAGGAGAATGTACATGGTATGAATTCACTAAAGAAATATTTAGACTTAAAGGTATTGATACAGAGGTTTTGCCTTGCACAACCGATGAATTTCCAAGACCAGCAAAAAGACCTGAATATTCAGTGCTTAGAAACTATATGCTAGAATTAACTACAGGGGATACAACTAGAACTTGGCAAGAAGCGATTGGTGAATATTTAAAATAAATTATTGCAGAGACCTAGCAGTTTAATAAAGAAAAACAATTTGCTCTCTAATAGCGAATTGTTTTTCTTTTATTTTTTTGAATCTATAAAAGCTTCAAATTTTTAATAGGATGTAGCGTAAATAGTATAAAACCATGTTAACAATTTGTATATATTATTATATATT
>DHIM01000097.1:11902-12123 GCA_002403785.1 Clostridium sp. UBA4746 | reverse complement strand
TCCATACCCTTAACACCATGGATGAAATCCATGAATGATTTATAAATATTGTGAAGTATTGATATGCCTAGCTTTAGATATCTTTCCTTACTTTTATATTTAATTTATTCCATACACATAACTATATTGCAATTATATCATATTTATAGAAATAAGTTCAATATATGAGATAATATAAAAAGATAAAAAATTTTAAATTATGTAATATTTTATGTTAGTGT
>DHIM01000097.1:11338-11702 GCA_002403785.1 Clostridium sp. UBA4746 | reverse complement strand
ATTTAATGCTTCTCCTTTTTAAAAATTGTTATTCAATTATCTCAAATAATTAAATCATTGCTCTAATGCATATATACATAAAACATTTATGTTCAAGAAAATATTCTGAATTATACGACTACTAGTTTACATTATATGGACATATTATACTTACAACTAGAGTCCTCGTAAAAATCTCACCTTCCACTCCTACACTGCCTTTCGGTTTCCTATAATATTACTTTCCAACTTGTATTCAGCAAATATATTTTATACTAAATCCCTCTCCATTAATATAAACTTTGCGACTCCCTTTTATCATATCAGATATTTTTACATCGGCATAATGAAACATTCTATGGTGATTAGCACATAATATAACCAA
>DHIM01000097.1:6112-11194 GCA_002403785.1 Clostridium sp. UBA4746 | reverse complement strand
TGTGTATAAGAGACAGGGCACATACAGGAAATCCCCGGGTCGCCACTTGTTTTCCCCCCTTAGATAAGTAATCTAAATGATGAGCCTCAGAATAACAATTACCATCTTTCTTTTTGAATGTAAAACCACACCCTTCAATCTGACATTTGTTTTTATACTTCTCTTTAAGGTCGTATACAATTCTCTGATTTCGCTTTATCCTAATACTCTTTTGTTCTACAGTCTCATTTTCAATAGTATCAACCTCTTGTAATATTTCTTCGTAATCATCATTGACTGTCACTTTAGAACTAATCTCAGCTATTGTCTTAGAATTTTCTGATTTGCCACTAAAATACTCTAATAGCTTATTCCAATCTTTACATTGCTTACAGTCATCAATTTCTTTCTCAAAATCGTTCATAGCTTGGTCTTCACTTATTCCATGTAATTGAGAAGCAAGAGGGTAATAACCATCTCCTGGCAGACGAGAAGTTGAATTAATCACTAATACGGATATTAAAGGAAGTCCTAGTTCATGTGCTATTACAGATATTTCTCCAGGAGGGTCGCCTAGTTTTACTGGTCTTATCGCATTATTTATCCCCTTACTTAAATCAATATACGTTATTGTTTTATGATTTCGTGCATACTCAACTAATATTATAGCAATGGCCTCTAGAATCTTTGCATTCATCTTAATTGTCCCCCTCAATAATACTTCACAAGAATAAAATTTTTATATCATCTCTTTCTTCTAGCCTATCAATGAGTATATAGGCTGGTTTACTTATTCTTCTGAAAAATAGTTGTTCTCCACTTCATCAATATTTATTTTAAGAATTTAACAATATTAAAGCCTTCACCCATTCTAATCTTTGAAATACCATTTTTGATTTTCTCTGTAACATTCATTGATGTTCTCAATTTACGCTATATTTTCATATTATTAGTAAACATCATATTTTTTATAATAGGACAAGGGTTATCTCGATTCCACATATCGGCAATGTTAACTCTATCATGACTTTTAGAACTATCTCCAATTACAATCAAATATGTTTCACGATTTTCATTAATTTCTTTAAAATATGACTCAGTATCATCTAAATTCCACAAATTAACTAATAAAAATTTTGAAATTGACTCCGACAATACTTTACGCATAATACCATTATCAATAGATTGCAATTTAGGTTGTATATCATCGATAGCTATAAGCTTACCGAGCCTTTCAATTTCCTTAACAGTATACTTCTTATCGATTATATTTTGATAATCATTTGGATTTTTTATTTTTAATATTATAAGATAGACATAAATGTTACTAATTACCATTTTACATATAAATTTGTAGTTACTCTCTTTATTAAAAATATCTATTGTAGGAATCAGAATATTAAGATTAATAAAAAGTTTATCTATATCTCTCAATGATATTTTTGATTTTACAGATATCTCCTTTAATACTCCCCAAAAATAATCAATATTAATAAAAGTCAAACCATATTGTGATATTAGGTAATCAAAATAAACATTCCGATTTGGTTCTGGCAGTGTAAATTCTAAATCTATAAACCGTCTTAAATATCCAATACTATCCATTCCATTTCCATATATTGTAGATACAGAATGTGACAATTGAGTTTTATCCATAGATAAAATAAAAATAAAGTTATCCAAATCAAAAAAATGCTTTATTCTTTCCAATGTTTCTATTGCATATAAAGGTCTGCATCTGTCTAACTCATCAATAAAAATTACAACTTTTTTATTTATACTCTCTTGATATTCTATAAGAGCATTCTTGAACTGTCTTTTTAAACTGCTTTTTTCCTTATAATCATCAAATATTGTTTCCCCTATTTTGCTTGTATACTCTTCTATTTCTTTCTCAGTATCACTACCTAAGCTAATTTCAGGCACTTCTAAAATACCATGTGAAGCCATTTTAATAAGATAAGGGATACCTTTTCTTATTATTTTAGCACCTATTTTATATAGCTGTCTATCCTTAATTTTGATTCCGTTTTCATTAGACAATTCATCTGACATTAAACTGATTAAAGGTACTAAAGGGTCTAAACTATCATCATTTTCCCATGCATTAAAGTATATTGGTTTAAAATCTACATTATCATTAAGATAAGTTTCCCACATTTTAACAAAAGTTGTTTTGCCTGTACCCCAAGATGAATCAATTGATAAAACTAAACCTGAATCATACGTACTTAATACTGACATCAAATTATTAATGAAATCTTTTCTGTGAAATTTATCATTCTGAAAAGGATTATCCTCTGGTATTTCTATAGTTTTATGTAATTTCACTTTTATCCCCCCACCAATTTAAATAAGAATTAATTTACTAACCAACTAAATAACTTGTCATCAAAGTCGATTAGTTCTTTTAGTTAACTAGTCTTTCTTATATTCTTTTTGAGATATACGCTCGTAATTATGCATTATATATTGTACTAATTAAAAAATTTTGCTTCCAAATGCCTTTATATATCCATTCTGTATTTATTTTCTCGTCAGTTTAAGCATAAAACTGATAATTTTTCATGTTATCCCTAAGTTAATTTATGATTACTTCATACCCAAAATAAAAGCCTTACATATCCTCATCTATGGGTTCATTCTCAATCAACTACCTACTACTATAGCTGTTTTCCCATCTATTAGCTTATAATATTGCTTATTTTCCAGAATATTTGTTTTGAGTTATTGGATAGTAATAAATTTTAATGTCATCATCTATAAAACCCCTTTTTTGCGCACCCAATAGAGTATGATACATATTTTCTCTACCTACAGAATTATCAGTATGTAAATATATACGCTCGGCTCTTAACCCTTTTTCACAAATATATTTGACTAAATCGTATCCCGTAGGTATTAGTTTTCCTTGTTCATCAATCCCTAAGTCGTGGTCAAGTGAAAGAATCTCAATTTTAAAATTTTCAAGATAATATTTCGCCTGTTCTACTGTTCTTGCTATTACAAACCCCTCTGGACAATCACGTAAATCATCAACATATAAATTTATTTTTTCTTTCATAACATTCAAATCTCCCGAATTTTATTTCGCACTAATCTACGACTACATACTAAATATATATACTGATTATATACCCATTTCCTCTACCTTATGAAAATAAAATAAAACTTATATTTTATTTGCTTTTATCAATGTAGTATAGGATTATCTATTCTAAAGCCTTTTACACTTTCTAATATTATTGGAGTTATTCCATATATTATTTAACCTCACTAACCCTATTATTAATCTTGTATTGTTGTTAAAATTCCATCTTCAAAATACAAATAACGGTTACTACTATAAACCCACTGTTCACTAACTCCACTAGCTGTAGTTGTCTTATTTATATCTTCGGGGTTTCCCCAACTTGAATCTAGGCATTCTTGTTTTGTCATTCCAACTGTTGCACCCTTTGATTTTGCTTCCTCTTGTTTAGGTGTTAATATACCATTTTCATTAAATAACTGCGTTTTAAACTCTTCAGACGCTTTTGCTTTTGATTCTTCATTTAATTTAATATATTTCCCCTTCAAATCAAGCAATTGTTTATTGTCTTTGTCTATATCTAAAGCTGGCTCAATATCATACAATGCACCTTGATAATCTAGTTTAGAAACAGATAATTCAGCTTGTGCAATTGCTTGTTTGTTTTCTAGGTCTATACATTGCTTAATTTTATCTGATGCATTATCATAATTTTTTGTATCTTCCTTTGGTACAGTAGTAAACTGATAATATGCATCTTTATAACTTTCGCTATTAAACTCTGTCATTCCAATATTAAAGGAATATGTAGATTCTTTTAAAACTTTCACCTTGGCTATCTTAGCTTGTACCTCAGCTTTGTTTTCAGAAGTTATTAACTTTTCGCAAACTGCCACAGCTTCATCAAATTTTCCATCAGCGACTAATGAATTTACTTTTCTATACTTATAATTTGGATTCATAACAACTCCTGCTATTCCTACCACTGCAACTATTACCACTACTGCCATTGTGATTATTCCTTTTTTCATCTTACTCATATTTTTCATTAAACTTCCTCCCCAAATTTATCCATTCTTATATTTAGAAAAAGCTTGTACACTTATCATTCAATCCTTTTAAAATTCTATATGCTCAACATCTTAACTGCTTCTTTATCTTAAAATGCGTTTTTAATTTCTTCGGCAATATAGTTACAATTTTTCTATGCTTCCCTTGAAGCATATTTTACTAGTTTCTACATAATTTTACCTTTAATTGCCTCACTTGTAAATAAGTTAAAATATATCTACAATTTTATTTTTGAATAACGAAAGGAACCCTATTCCTTGCTTATAATTTTACCTCATTTATTTCACATAAAATACAGACTTTTTTTAATAATGACATTTTATATGATTATCCTATTATATTGAACCTCCTAAGAGCCATTCTAAGCATCCCTAAAGCATATATAAGTGTATTTATATGTCCCTATAATCAAGGCTTAATACTATGGTTATAGCAATCAATCTGCTTTTTATCCTTCTTGCTAATTTTGATATTTGAAGGCTCTGTCTTTTCTCAACTACTATAAGGTAATTCAGAAGTACAAAGAGTTCAAAAATTGTTTGATACGCCCCCAGTATATAGACCCGAGTATTTTATGTTTAAATCTAGGAGTGCCATAATTATCTCTAAATAACAAATCGCATTGTAAAACCTTGTTTAATGCTAAATAAGACTCACCATAAAAAAAGAAGGTCTATTTCAAACCTTCCTCATTCTTTAACTTTCCTGTACCCCCAGATATATTTTTATGATATTTTCCCACTCCTCAAATCCTTATATGCTTCTTTAGCAATTTCTTCCATTACCGATTTGTAGAATGCCTTATCCTCGAATAACTTAGAGAATGATGACACGGACTCACTATAGCAATCTTGTGCAACCTTTTTAAAGATTTCAGGAAAGATGCTTTGCTCAAATATTTCTGAATCATTCTTTTTAGCGTATTGTTTAAGTTTTTTATTACCTTTCACGCACTTTTTATAAATGGTTTCCACTATAACTCTATCTCCCTCATTAAAAAT
>DHIM01000097.1:0-5791 GCA_002403785.1 Clostridium sp. UBA4746 | reverse complement strand
AATTTTTCAAGATAAGCCGTAAACATATATTCTTTATGCAGGTCTTTATCAAACATTCTTGCAATTTGAATAATGTATGAATACCATTTATTAAAGTTGCGAACAGTTTTCTTGAATTCAAATCTTTTTTCTTCGCTAAGCTCCAAATACCTATTTGTGACTGGCTTTAAAAGGCTTATCATTTTACCTAAATCTGTATTGTTTTGACTTCCCTTTTTATAATAAATTTTTATGAATTTCTCAATATCATCACCATTATAAAGATTAAACTGTCTTAATAATATTTTCGTGTCATAAATAAGATTGACATTAATTTCTTCTTCCAGAATTGTTGATTCATAATATGGTTTAAATGCTTCTTGAATCTCTTCTGCCGTATTAACAAAATCAAGAATAAATGTATCTTTTTTATCTTCACAGATTCTATTTAATCGCGAAAGAGTTTGTACTGCTTTAACTCCACTCAGTTTCTTATCAATAAACATTGAATGTAGTAAAGGTTCATCGAATCCTGTTTGATATTTTTCAGCTACGATTAACATACTAAAGTCATCTGTGTGAAAATCTGCTTTTAATTGGTTTTCTTTAATTTTAGAACCATCCTTACGCTTGTTCATGGCTTCTTCTGTAAAATCATTTGAGTCATCTTTCACTACACCTGAAAAAGCAATCAAAATATCTAAATTAGTATAGCTTTTTTTCTCAATGTATCGTTTAAATTCGTGGTAATAACGAACTGCGTGAAGCCTTGATGATGTTACTATCATTGCTTTGCCACGACCACCAATTTTATTTCTGGTTATATCCCTGAATTGTTCAATAATAATAGCCGTTTTTTGTTGTAAATTATGTGGATGGAGTGACGCGTAACGTCTAACGGTTTTTATTGCTTTAGAAGTTGGTACTTCTGGATTGTCGGATGTATTCTTAGCAATTTTATAACAAGTTTTATAGGTCATGTAATTTTTTAATACATCAAGGATAAAGCCTTCTTCAATCGCTTGTTTCATGCTATAAATATGAAATGGGTGAAAAGTACCATCTGAATATTGTTTGCCAAACATTCCTAATGTTTTTTCTTTTGGTGTCGCAGTAAATGCGAAAAACGAAAGATTCTTATGCTTTCCATGTGTTAGTAGCTCATTTACAAGTTTGTCTTCATCATCTATTACTTCTGATTCGGCTTTACCCTCGATAACTGCATATTCTATTAAAGCTTCATGGGTATCTGAAAGAGCTGATTTTAACTTTCTCGCACTATTCCCAGTTTGGCTTGAATGAGCTTCATCTACAATAATAGCAAAATGTCTTCCTTTATTGTCATCAATATCTTGGTAGATTACAGGAAATTTTTGAAGCGTAGTGATAATAATTTTTTTTCCGTCATTAATCGCATCTTTTAGGTCTTTAGAGGTCTTTCCCTCGCCTATTGTTTCTACAATACCTTTTGTATGGTCGAATCCTGAGATTGTATCTTGTAATTGACTATCAAGAACTCTTCTATCAGTAACAACAATAACTGACGTAAAAATATTTTCATTATCTTTATTGTGTATACTTGATAATCCATAGGATAGCCATGCAATTGAATTACTTTTACCAGAACCTGCACTGTGCTGAATTAAATAGTTATCGCCACTACCATTTATTTTCACATCTGCAAGTAGTTTTGTAACTACATCTAACTGATGATATCTTGGGAATATAATTTTCTTAGATACTTTCTTTACTTCCTTACCATCTTTTACTATTTTCGTTTCCTCAACACTTAAATGAATATATCTTTGCAGAATATCCATAAATACATCTTTAGTTAAAACAGACTCCCAAAGGTAAGAAGTTGCATATCCTTTTGGATTTTCTGGATTACCTACTCCTCCAACATTTCCTGACCCATTAGAGCCTTGGTTAAATGGTAAAAAGAAAGTATTTTTACCATTTAATTGAGTGGTCATTGCTATTTCGTATAAATCTGTCGCAAAATATACCAGAAATCTTTTATTAAATTGGAAGCACAATTCTTTTGGATTTCTATCATACATAAATTGAGTTTTTGCATTTTGAACGGATTGACCTGTAATTTGATTCTTTAGCTCGATTGCAACAAGAGGAATACCGTTTAATGATAAAACCATATCGATAGAATTATTGTTTTCAGTTGAATAATAAAACTGTCTTGTGCAAGTAAGGATATTTTCTTCATATAACTTAACAACCTCAGGATTTAGAGATGTTTCAGGTCTAAAATAAGCAATATTAATTTTAACGCCTCTGTCATTAATGCCATTTCTAAGCACATAAATAAGTCCATGAGTTTCTATCGCTTCATTGAATCTTTTATAAAGCTTATTCTCTGCATCATCTTTATATATTCTTTCATATCGTTCCCATTGCTTTGGTTGCGTAACTTTGATAAAAGTAACTAATTTTGATATATCCATAGCTCTTTCGCGATTATAAGTTATCATATCACCCTTTACATAACCACCTTTTGTAAGAAGGTAGCTTTCTATATCTGCTTCAAAGCGTTTCTCTTTATCTTCCAATGTTAGACTACCTCCCTTTTACCTGTTACACATTCGTGGATAAGTGATTTTTTATAAGCTTCAATTTCGGTAAGTAATTGTTGCTTTTGAGTTATAATGTTATCAATATCAGAACATTTTTTGTCTAGATATCGGGCTATTTGCTCCTGTTCCTGTAAAAATGGAATAGGAATTCTAATTTGTTTAATTGTTTCTTGACTAATATTAGGTTGTGTCCCTCCAGAAGCTAATGTTATAAAATAATCTTTTGATGCTTTAATGCAATAAAAAGCATACTTTAAATTATGTGTTGGTTCGCTTAAGACACAACACGCTTGGTTCACACAAGCTTCGATATTACTAATAGAAACATTTGCAATAGAAGCACCATACATTGCAACTACAATAAAATTTGGCTTGTATAACTTTAATGTTGATATGTTATTTAATGCCAATCCAGTTACTCTTTTCTTTGTGTTATTTATAATGCTTCCGTTTATATCTCCAGATTGAATCCAGTGATAATTGCCATCGTAATATTGGAATGCATTTGTTTTTGGAGTTGTTCCACTTCCAATTGTATTAAAAACAGAGTTTATTTTTCTCAAACTCCAATCCTTAGGAAGCTCACCAATCCATTCTATTCCACTATCTTTCATTTCTACGTTTGGGTTTAATCCCTTTGTTACTGCTTCTGTAATAACTGATTGTTTATATCGCTTATATTCTTCTATAGAAAGGGTTATTTCAGTGATAATATTGTTAATTACAGATACCTTTTTATCGAGGTAGGTTACTATGCATTGTTGTTTTTGTAATGGGGGAATAGTGCAATAAGTATCCCCCCATACTTCCATATTAAAACTTTCTATAATATCTCCGAAACCTTTAATATTATCACTTGCCCTAAGTAATATATATTTTATATATATTGGATTTACATTAGAATTTAATTTTATTCTTTGGACTACATTCGTATATATTGAGTCTTTTTCTGGTGCAAAAACATATGGGGTTGCATTTCTTGTTAATAATAAGTCTCCCTCCATTGTTCTTTTTTTATCGGGGAAGTTCTGAAAGTTGGAGGCAATTGGATTTTTTGAACAAGAATATAATAATTCTTGTCCACTATTCCAATATGATTTATCAATAACCTCGCCTGAATTGCTTTCATTTATTAGTAATTTAAGCTTTGTTATATTCCAATCTTGTGGTATCTCCCCAACCCATTTAACGTTACTGTTTTTCATTTCTCTACTCATTAGATTCGCCGTCTTTACCAAACAAAGACTTTAATGAATCTATTATATTAGATTCAATTTTGCTAATTCTTATTTCAATATCATCAGCCTTTTCTGGGGATACGTATTTATAGAAATATCTTGTAAATGGAATTTCATAACCAACTTTTGTTTTTGACTTATCAATCCAGGCATCTGAGTTATACGGCAATACTTCTCTATTGAAGTAGCTATCTATATCTTCTGTAAGTGGTATATTTTCCGTATCTCTCTTAGATGTATCAGTAGCAGGTTTGTTTTTCTGCTTAACAATTTTGCCTTCTTCATCTAATAAAGGACTTTCAATTACAATTTTGTTATAGCCAAATTCTACATTTTCAAATAATTTAGATTCACAAGTTTTATCCCGAAGAGTATACACTTTATTTTGGCATTCTCCATAAGCTTTTACAATAATATCTCTGCATTCTTCTGTAATATCATTTCTCTTATTTCCAATTGCTTTTCTACGTTTTTCATACATCTTTGAAGCATCAATTAATTGAATTTTTCCTTCTCTGTTAGCTGGTTTATTTTTTGAAATAATCCAAACATATGTGGTGATACCAGTATTGTAAAAAGCATCATTGCTAAGTTGTATAATTGCTTCTAACCAGTCATTTTCAATAATATATCTTCTGATTTCGCTTGAACCAGAACCAGCATCACCACTAAATAGAGATGAGCCATTATGAACAATAGCCATTCTACCTGTATCTTTTAGCTTCTTAAGACCATTAAGGTCAAATAATTGCTGTCCATCGCTTATCTTAGGTAATCCAACACTAAATCTGCCATTATCACCAAGTTTAGCTTCTGCTTCAACAGATGCTTTTTCAACCTTCCAATCGATACCAAATGGGGGATTACTAATGCAATAATCAAAGGTGAAATCTTTAAACTTATCATCTGATAATGTATTCCCCTGTCGCATATTACCAGAACTATCTCCTTTAATAATCATATCTGCTTTTGCTATTGCAAATGTTTCAGGATTTAATTCTTGACCAAATGTTGTAATTTCTGCTTCTTCATCTAATAATTTCAATCTTTCTTCCATACAACCAAGCATCTGACTTGTTCCCATAGTTTGGTCGTATACAGTTTTTACAACACCTTCTTCAATAAGAGCGTCCTTCTCTTCTGAAATAAGTAAATCAGTCATAAGGTAAATAATATCTCTGCTTGTAAAATGTGAACCTGCCTGCTCGTTATAAGACTCTGAAAATTGCCTAACTAGTTCTTCAAATATATAGCCCATATCAGTACTTGAGATAATATCAGCACCCATATAAGCATTTTTTTTATTAAATTCCTGAACGATAAGAAATAACATACCGTTGTTTGCAAGTTTTGTAATTTCTTTTTCAAATTCAAAATTTTCAAGAACATCTTGCACATTCTCGGAAAAACCTGCAAGGAAAGTTCTAAAATTAACTTCAATATGTTCTGAATCAGCTATTAAATTTTCAAATGTAAAAGGACTAGTATTGTAAAAAGAATAACCTGATGCACTTTCAAGAAAACCATCTTTTACTTCAAATTTCTTAACCTCTTCATATTTATCTAAGACAGCTTGCTTTGTTGGCAATAAAGTATCATTAAATCTTTTTATTACAGTCATTGGAAGTATAACTTTCCCATATTCGTGAGGTTTATATAATCCTTGTCCTATAATATCTGCAATGCTCCATATTAGGTTTGCTTTTTCATTTACATTAACAGCTGTTTGCTTGTTTTTAATGTCTTCTGTCATTTTCTTCCCCTTTATTTATGCTCTTATGTAAATTTATGTATGTTATTCATTGAATATGATTGGGAAATTTATTATGTCAGGGACAAAAGACAGTTTGGATACGCAATTGTAAACGGAGTTAAAGGAATGATTTCAAAGAGGAAGACATAAAAAAATAGAGAAGCAATTTGGTTTAAGAAACAAATTTGTAATTAAGGAGCTTTTAAGGTGACAATAGCTACAATTGAGGG
>DHIM01000144.1:20495-20897 GCA_002403785.1 Clostridium sp. UBA4746 | reverse complement strand
TGATATATAGTATTGTTCAATATCATTTTAATTTATAAACAATACTTTCTAACAGAGCATAACAGTTAGTGTCTATTGCTATCTTCTTTATAGGTTTGTATATTTCATATTAGATCTAAAAAATTTTAAGGGTAATATTATGTATTGGTAAGGAATAATATAGACTTGAATACCTGTTATTTACCCAATTCGATATGGTAACGTTTTCATTTTATGAAACGTTAATCCAATCATAGCGCGTATATAGGAAAACAGTTTATTAAAGCATTTATATATTCAACATAATATTTATTATATTTTATGCCTTATCATGGTTGTTATTAATTTCTTTTCTATATTATACACCAATAATATTATTATGTCACTATTTTAATATTTCTTTCATATAAAGGTTTAAAATAA
>DHIM01000144.1:19955-20313 GCA_002403785.1 Clostridium sp. UBA4746 | reverse complement strand
TTTCATATAAAGGTTTAAAATAAACATTGCCTATTCCATAAAAATCAATTACTTCCTCAATTTTGAAAATATTGCCTGGCAATCTACCTTCTTCAATTCCTTGAACTCTATTTTTTAAAATATCCATTGCATGTAGTCCAATATATTGTTCTTCGTGATTTGAAAGCTGACTTCTATATGGTTCATTAAGGTGAAGTATATCTTTATAACTATTCACCATAAAAGAATTTACTAGTACCACGTAATTTTTTCCTTTATCGAACCCTAATTCAACTGCGGAATAGTAATTACTATACTCATCTACTACTAAGTCAATTACACTTCTTAATTCCATTTTCTTTCACCTCCCTTTAATAAA
>DHIM01000144.1:15183-19740 GCA_002403785.1 Clostridium sp. UBA4746 | reverse complement strand
TTCTTTCACCTCCCTTTAATAAACAATACACATATAAAATTCAGCAAAACCTATTAAAATCCTTTAAAATAATATTTTTATTATTTAAATCAATCAGCTAGGTGTTATGTTTCCTAGATATGAGTATATAAGGTTTGATTTAACTCAAGCTCTTGATAACTATCTTCCTTTACAAAAACTATAACCCAGATGATTCATATTTATGTCATTTTGTGCTGATTTGACAAAGTACCTTCTCCCACTAACTTCAAGTGCATAACCAAGAAATATACGTATGGCTAATATAAATAGAACTATAATAACAATACTTTTAAATAACATATTTCCTAAGGAAAACATTCCAATATTTTGTCCCAAAATTGAATAAGATCCATCTTGGGAGTTATGATTGACAAAATTCGTATTATAATTGTCTAGGCCACCAACAATAGCTATAATCATACTAACTAAGAATGCTTTTAAATAAGAAACTTTTAAAATTGCTTTTGCCTTATCTTTTAATAATTTACGACTCCACATTTTTATCACCCTTTTTAAGTTAGTTACTTTAAGTATAAGAACGCTTTTTATATAAGCAAATTTGGTTTATTGATGAATCATTTTTGCGAATATGGCTAATATCCCTGATGTGATAAGGGGACCTACAGGAACTCCTCCTAAAAAGGATGCAGCAGCAACTGCTCCTAATATCATTGCAGGCATAATATCACCATGTCCTTGGACAGTAAGATAGTTCAAGCCTCGTCCGCTTAAATATGTTGTTATAAATGAAAGAACTAGAGCTGTTATACCTATCCAGGATGTGAATACATTTTTAATATTTTGTGCTGTGATGTGGCCATTTGCAATAGGTATCATAATGGCAGCTATAAGAAGTATTAGTCCACATGTCATTCCACTTTTTTCTATAGAGGGATACACATACTTGTCTATACCTAAGAGCTTTAGCATAAGTAAAGAACAGGTAGCAATAGCAACAGAATTAGCCTTGCCAAATATGGAGGCAGCAAGTATAAACAATAAAATGATAGTAGAACTCAAAACGAATCATCTCCTGAAATATTTTTAGTATATTAAGATAAAATTGCTTACTTAATATACTATTCAAAATATACTATCTTGATTCTATTATGTTTATGTATTTGCCTAAAATTAAACTATCTGGCACATATAGGGATGTAATTATTCCTTAGTTATTTTTATTAACTCTATTTTATAATTACCATCAGGAGATTCTACCTCGACTATCGCTCCAGTTGTTTTTCCAAATAATACTCTTCCTATTGGCGACTCGATACTAAATTTTCCATTTAATATATCTACTTGCAATGTTGTTACAAGTTCTATTTCTTCTATATCATTGCTACCTTCAAATTTTATCAGTAATTTATTACCTATATTTGCGCCTTTAGTAAAAACTATAACATCATCTATAACTTCAGCAGTTCTAATCATTTTTATTAAATAACCCATTCTTTTGAAGTTTTCGTACATATTTGATTTGGCAGCTTTGTATTCAGCATTTTCACTTCTATCACCATGAGCTGCAGCTATCATTTTTTCATGTGCAATTTCCATTGTTAAAGGGCCCTTACGATAATCGAATTCCTTTTGTAGTTCTTCAATATCTTTTTTAGTAAGTTTATTGTTCATTTTGTCACCTTCTTTTACTTTTCATTAGTATTTCCATAATTTGTGGATATTATATTCTATGACCTAAGACAAGATTAAAGAAAGTAGCAAGTGAGCAGGCTTACAAATATAATTGTAAGCCCTATAAATTTAATCTATAGATTTAAGCTTTCTGCCATGCTTTTTGCAGCTGATCTTATGGTAGTTAACTTGTAATCCTTGTTTCTCTTAGTTACCCCTATAAAATCATATTTTACACCTTTAACGTGGTCTACGAACCTTTCGAAAGAAGCAAGACAGGAAATGCATCCGTTACCAGTTCCTCCAGGGGCAGCAACACATATAAAAGGTTTGCCAAATAAATTGTTTTTTTCACCATTTGAGGCTTCACATCGTCGTAGTCTATCAATAAATGCCTTAAGTGATTCGCTCATATCACCCCAGTAGACAGGAGTAATAATTATGTAAGCATCTGCCTGTGTCATTGTTGTATGTAACTTTTGAAAATCATCTTCCACCTGACACGTATGTTTATTAAGGCATGTACCCCAGCCGTTTCCACAAGCGTGACATGATGGGATATTTAATGTGTTGAGATTTATTATTGAAGCATTAGCAGAGCTCATTTCTACTCCTATTTTTGCTTCTTCACCACAGGCAGCCGTTAAACCATCGTTGTTAGGACTTGAAGTAAGTATCATTATCTTCATTTAAAACCCTCCATATTATATTGTATTTTGTACTCTCTATTATATTTTAGTACATTAGATGCTTAGTGGCAAATTTAACGTTAATACAAAAATAGATGTTTACAATATTATCAGATTAATGGTTATTTTGGAGTGGATTCTTTGTCTATAGCATGTTGATTATTTTCACTAAATCATATATACTTTTAAGGTAGTATAGTAAAAGGGTTTAACATACTTTACTCAATTATAATGACTATTTTTGTTATTAGGTTTGAAAGGAGATTAGTATGAAAATAGACGAATTTAGAAGAACTGATGAAAAAACAAATATAAAAGAAAAAAATACAAATATGTTATTAGCATCTTTTATGCTCTTTATTTTTCCAATAATATTAGTTGTGATTGGAGTAATTTTAGGACAATATATAGGAAAATCTATTGGAGCACCTATTCAAATATCTCGAATTATTGGCGGAATAATTGCTTTTGGATTAGCAATAGTATTAATAAAATTGTTTGATAAATCAGCTATAGTAGATGCTAAAGAAGAAAAAATTGAATGGGATGATTTATAAAAAATATTATTTAATTAATTGGGGGAAGTGTTAATAATGTTGGGAAAAAGATTATGTTTTGGAGCTACTATTGGGCTTATTTCTCCTGCCAGTCCAGAGAATGTGGAAGCGATACAAAAGGGAATTTTATTTTTAAAAAACCAAGGGTTTAATATAATAGAGGGAACCCACTTATATGACAAATGGGGATACCTTGCTGGAAAAGATAAAGACAGAGCTTTTGATATTATGGAAATGTTTAAAAATAAAGAAGTAGATATGATACTCTGTATAAGAGGGGGATACGGCTCAAGCAGAATATTACCACATCTTGATTATGATGTAATAAAAAGAAACCCTAAAATTTTTGCAGGTTTCAGTGATATAACTGTTTTTCTAAATGCGTTTTATGAAAAATGTAACCTTACCACATTTCATAGCCCAATGGGGACTTCTGATCTAGAAGATACTGAAACATTTAAAAGTTTTATGTTTACGTTTATGGAAGGATATAAGCCATATACTATTAAAAATCCATCTGAATTTGAAACGAAGTGCATTGTTTCAGGCATAGCTGAGGGTAACCTTATTGGTGGCAATCTTGGGTTAATATGCAACTCACTTGGTACGCCCTATGAAACTGATACGAAAGATAAAATACTTTTTATAGAAGAGGTTGGTGAGGCACCTTATAGAGTTGATAGAATAATAACACAGCTACTATTAGCGAATAAACTTCAACAATGCAAGGGGATTATTTTAGGCCAATTTAAAGGTTGCGATTTACCTCATTATGAAAGAAGCCTTACATTAGAAGAAGTTTTTCAAGATAGGTTATACAATTTAGATATACCTATGTTTTCAGGATTTTGTTCAGGGCATGACTATCCAAAACTTACACTTCCAATTGGAGCAAAGGTAAAAATGAATGCTGAAACTGGAATTATTCAAGTAATGGAAGCCGTAGTAGAGTAATGTGAAAACATGTAAACAAATAAAAATAATTGAAGAAAGATTGTATTTTTTAGTGCTCAAATTTCTCTAGTATTAAAAATACTTAACAATTGAATAATGGTCATTTTAAATATAAACTATTAAAAATATCTACATTAATGTAGGTATTTTTTTATATAAAAAAATTTAAGTAATTCCTTATCATTAAAGTGGATTGATCTATACTTTTTTAGTCAATAATAAAGGGATAAACTATTTTAATACAAAGGAGGGCATATTATTATGGCCAAATATAGTAAAATAACTAGGTTACAGAATCAAAGTTGTAATAATCATTGTAGTGATTTAAGTTGCAATCATTCTGTTAACACAAATTCAAGTATACAAGAATGGGAAAAAGCATGTTCATTACCAAAGGTTATGACAGATGATGAATTAATTAATAATTTATTTCCGGAACCTATATCCTCATTTTATAAAGAGCATTCATGAGCCTCTCCCTTAACTTGATATACAAAGAACTATAATCTATAGTTCTATTTTTTTTATAAAATATTGAACTGTATTATATATATATATGAACTAATGAAAGTGGTCAATAAAAAACTTGCACAATGCAATTGGGAAATAATGAAAAAATTCAAAATAATTATCAACGGTGTCAACGGTTTCACAAAAAAAATGACTGATATATTAGATTTTTTTGAAAAAAACGTCATAAACAC
>DHIM01000144.1:14693-14985 GCA_002403785.1 Clostridium sp. UBA4746 | reverse complement strand
ACACTTGACTAAATGATAAAAAAACAGTAATATAAGAAACAATAAATCAAATATAAATAAACAATTATGACTAATTAATTTAAAAAATAATTCATTTTAAAAACAATAACAGGAATTAGTTAATTTCATAATTATCATTTATTCATATTTGAATTATCTTATATAATTTGTTAATTTGGGACATGCTCTATAAAACATAACAAATATATATAAGAAAACGTACAAAATACCTAGATTCTATCAAATAATTTTGTTGAAAAAGTTCAGAATGTTCTAAATGGAACAACTAATC
>DHIM01000144.1:14131-14518 GCA_002403785.1 Clostridium sp. UBA4746 | reverse complement strand
GTTCTAAATGGAACAACTAATCAGTAACATATTCATTGAATAATGGTAATATTTTAAGAATGTAATTTGGACATATTAACCTAGTTGTAAATTTTACTTTCGATAAAAATGAATAATTATAATTTTTAATTAGTCATTTTTTCTTATAAGGAAGAATACAATTATAAAATATCATTTTTAAGTTTATTGCATAAAAAAAGTTTAATAATTTCATTTTCAATTAATTTGGTAAGCGCTTTACCAAAATAAACATTGGTAAAGAATTATATATATGAGGAGGATTATTACAATGAGACAAATAGCTATTTATGGAAAAGGCGGTATAGGAAAATCTACTACAACTCAAAATTTAACAGCAGGTCTTGCACAAATGGGAAAACAAATCAT
>DHIM01000144.1:0-13926 GCA_002403785.1 Clostridium sp. UBA4746 | reverse complement strand
TGTGATCCAAAAGCAGATTCAACAAGACTTCTATTAGGTGGTCTTGCACAAGTAAGTGTTCTTGATACTTTAAGAGAAGAGGGTGAGGATGTAGATCTTGATGCAATATTAAAACCTGGATTTGGAAATATTAGATGTGTTGAATCAGGTGGACCAGAACCCGGTGTTGGTTGTGCAGGAAGAGGAATCATTACTTCAATTAATATGCTTGAAAGTCTAGGTGCATATACTCCAGATTTAGATTATGTTTTTTATGATGTTTTAGGCGATGTTGTCTGTGGAGGATTTGCAATGCCGATGCGTGAAGGAAAAGCTCAAGAAATATATATAGTTGCAAGTGGTGAAATGATGGCATTGTATGCAGCAAACAATATTGCAAAGGGTGTACTAAAATATGCAAATAGTTCAGGAATAAGACTCGGTGGTATTATTTGTAACAGTAGAAATGTTGATAAGGAAATAGATCTTCTAAAAGCATTCGCTGAAGAACTTGGTAGTCAGTTAATATATTTTGTACCACGTGACAACATGGTTCAAAGAGCTGAAATACACAAACAAACTGTAATAGAATTTGAACCAGAGGCAGAACAAGCTCAGGAATATAGAAATCTTGCTAAGGCAATTGATGAAAATAAAATGTTTGTAATTCCAAAACCAATGTCACAAGAAAGATTAGAAGAAATACTAATGGAACATGGTTTAATGGACATCTAATTGAAGGAGATATTAAGGAAAAATATAAGACAAACAAAAGATTGCGAGCAAGCGTTGCTTAAGGCATATTGAATTGCAATTCTAGTGATAATACTCTTAAAAGTATTCAAGTTTATTATAAAAAATAGATAGGGGGAATCAAGTGATGATAATGATTAAAGCTATAATTAGACCAGAAAAAGTAGGTATTGTTCTTTCAGAGTTATGTGATGCAGGTTTTCCAGCAGTTACAAAAATAGGTGTAGTTGGACGTGGTAAACAAAGAGGAGTTAAGGTTGGAGATGTTCATTATGATGAACTTCCAAAGGAAATGCTTATCCTAGTAGTTAGCGATGATGATAAAGAAGATGTTGTGAAGATTATAATGAGAAGTTCAAAAACTGGAGCAAAAGGTGCTTTTGGTGATGGAAAAATATTTATAAGTGCAGTAGATGAAGTGTATACAATAAGCTCTGGAAATTCTGGACTATAAGGAGGGCCAATAATATGAAGGAAATAACAGCTATTATTCGAATGGATATGGTTAATAAAACTAAAGAAGCTCTTCTTAAATTAGCAGTTCCTTCTATGACTGCAATTAAGGTTATGGGAAGAGGAAAGAAAAAAATAGCATATGAATTATTTCAAAATGCATTTGATGATGATGAAGGACTACCTCCAATAATTGCAGAGCAATTATCAGAGGTACACAGATTAATGCCAAAGAGAATGATAATACTAGATGTTGAGGATAAAGATGTAGAAAATATTGTGAAATCAATCATAGAAGTAAATCAAAATGGCAATCCGGGAAACGGAAAGATTTTTGTAACTACAGTAAATGACATTATTAGAATTAGAACTGGTGAAACGGGCATAGAAGCTGTTTAATAAAAAAAGTGAGGTGAAGTATATGAAAGATTTTATGGATAGGGTTCTGGAAAAATATCCTGCAAAAACATTTAAAAACAGGAAACAACATATAGTCATTAAAAAAGCGGAAGATGATTCACTTCAAATAACAGCTAATACAAGAACAGTTCCAGGTATGATAACTAGTCGTGGATGTTGTTATGCTGGTTGTAAGGGAGTTATACTTGGTCCAATAAAGGACATGGTACACATAGTCCATGGTCCTATTGGTTGCTCTTATTATACATGGGGTACAAGACGTAATAAGGCTAAAGTAAAACCAGAAGGTCAAAATTATATTGAATACTGTTTTTCAACAGACATGCAAGAAAGTGATATTATTTTTGGTGGTGAGAAGAAATTAAGGCAAGCTATTAAGGAAGCTGTAGAGATATTCCATCCTAATGCTATAACAATTTCAGCTACTTGCCCCGTTGGATTAATCGGTGATGATATAAATGCAGTAGCGAAGGAAGCAGAAAAGCTTTATGGAATTCAAGTATTAGCTTTTAATTGTGAAGGATATAAAGGAGTAAGTCAGTCTGCTGGTCATCATATTGCGAATAATAATTTGATGAGAAGTGTAATTGGTACAGGGGACAAGTTACCTACTAAAAAACACTCAATCAATTTGTTAGGTGAGTATAATATCGGTGGAGATGGCTGGGAAATAGAAAGAGTCTTTAAGAAAATAGGTTATGAGGTCGTATGTGTAATGACTGGAGATGGAAGTTATGATGACATAAAAAATGCTCATACGGCTGAAGTTAATTTGGTTCAATGCCATAGATCTATAAATTATATAGCTGAAATGATGGAGACAAAGTATGGTATACCTTGGTTAAAAGTTAATTTTATAGGAGTCAGTGGTATTTCAGAAACTTTAAGAAATGTAGCATTATATTTTGGTGAATCAGAATTAATAGAAAAAACTGAAAAGGTAATCGCTGAGGAAATAGCTGAGATAGAAGGAGAAATGGAATATTATAAAACGAGGCTTGAAGGAAAAACCGCATTTTTATATGTTGGAGGTTCAAGATCTCATCATTATCAAACATTGCTTAAAGACCTAGGTATTGAAACTATAATTTCTGGTTATGAATTTGCTCACAGAGATGACTATGAAGGTCGCGAAGTTATTCCAGATATAAAACTTGATGCAGATAGCAAAAATATTGAACATTTAACAGTTGAAAAAGATGAAGGTAAATACAGAACTATTATATCTCCTGAGAGGTATGCAAAGCTTGAAAAGGAAATTCCTTTAGCTAAATATGACGGTCTTATCAAAGATATGCATAAAGATACCGTAATAATTGATGATTTAAACCATTATGAAACAGATCAGTTAATTAAACAGTTAAAACCTGACATGTTTTTCTCAGGTATAAAAGATAAATATGTAGTGCAAAAAATGGGAGTAACCTCTAAGCAATTACATTCTTATGATTATTCAGGTCCTTACGCTGGATTTAGAGGAGCGGTAGTGTTTGCTAGAGAACTTACATCAGGGGTTTATACTCCTGCTTGGAAATATGTTACTGCACCATGGAAGGTAGAACCACTATTAGAAGGAAAAGTTGTTGGAGGTGATGAGTAATGTTAGATTTAACTACAAAAAAAATAGTAGAAAGAAAAGCTTTGAAAATTAATCCCGCAAAAACTTGTCAACCTATTGGGGCTATGTATGCAGCACTTGGTGTTCATGCATGTTTACCTCATAGTCATGGGTCTCAAGGATGTTGCGCTTTTCATAGAATGCAACTTACGAGGCATTTCAAGGAGCCAATAATGGCATCGACTAGTGCATTCACTGAAGGAGCTTCAGTTTTTGGCGGTGGATCAAACATGAAAACTGCTATAAGAAATATATTTGAACTTTATAAACCTGAAATAATTGCAGTTCATACCACCTGTTTATCAGAAACCATAGGTGATGATTGTAAAACAATGATTTTCCAAGCTGAAGGTGATATACCAGAGGGCAAACATGTAATTCACGCTAGTACTCCGAGTTATGTAGGTTCACATGTAACAGGATTTTCTAGTATGGTAAAAGCATTCGTTACTTATTTATCTGTTAATAGTGGCGTTAAGAACGGAAAAATTAATATGCTTCCTGGGTTTGTACAACCAGGCGATATGAGAGAAATAAAAAGAATTCTTAGTGTAATGGAAATTGACAATATTCTATTCCCTGATACTAGTGGAGTTTTAGATGCACCGATGACAGGTACTTTTGAAATGTATCCATTAGGTGGAACTAAAGTTGATGACATTATAGATGCAGGAAACTCTAAATTATCATTAGCACTTGGCGCATATTCTGCTGAAGCTGCTGGAATAGAACTAGAGAAGAAATGTAAAGTTCCTATGAAAACTTTAAGTACACCTATTGGAATCGAAGCTACAGATAGATTAATTACAGAACTCGCTCTACTGACTCATAAAGAAGTTCCGTACTCTATAGAAGAGGAAAGAGGACAACTAGTTGATTTAATGCTAGATAGTCAAGCATATTTTAATGGTAAAAAAGTGGCTATTTATGGAGATCCAGACACAGTTATAGGGTTAACTGAATTTGTAATAAGTTTAGGCATGATTCCTAAATATGTAATTACAGGAACTCCAGGAGATTCTTTTAAAAGAGAAGTTGATGCAATGCTCGCTGCAAATGACATAGAAGGATCAGAAGTTAAGGCGGCATCTGACTTATTTGAACTTCACCAATGGATGAAAAATGAGCCTGTAGACTTATTAATGGGGAATACCCATGGTAAATTTATTGCAAGAGCAGAGGACGTGCCTTTTGTAAGAGTAGGTTTCCCAATTTTAGACAGATATGCACATCAATATTTTGCAATAGTTGGATATAAGGGTGCAATTAGATTAATTGAAATGATGTTAAATACAATTTTAGATAAAATAGATAGAACGTGCCCAGAAGAAGATTTTGAACTAGTAATGTAATATATTATTTGTGGAGGTGATTATATGGAATCAAAACTACTTAAAGAAAGAGAAGACTCAATATGTTATAACTCTAAAAGTAAAGGTAAAAAGATGAAATGCGATGGTAATAGTGTATCTGGATCTGTAAGTCAAAGGGCTTGTGTGTATGCCGGTGCAAGAGTCGTATTAAATCCCATAACAGATGCATTTCACTTGGTTCACGGGCCTATTGGATGTGCTGCGTATACTTGGGATATAAGAGGAAGTTTAAGTAGTGATTCTGAAAATTACAGAAATAGTTACTCCACGGATATAAGGGAAAAGGATGTTATATTTGGGGGTGAAAAGAAGCTTGCTGCTGCTATCGATGAGATAGTAGCAGCACATACCCCTAAAGTTATTTTTATATATTCAACTTGTATAGTGGGAATAATTGGTGATGACATTGATGCCGTATGTAAGGCAGCAGAAAGTAAACATAATATTCGAGTTATACCAGTTAAAGCACCTGGATTTTCAGGAAACAAAGCGGTAGGTTACAGAGCTGCTTGTAATGCAATATTAAATCTTATGGGTGAGAATAATGATCCAAAGGTAGAGGGAATAAACATCTTAGGTGATTTTAATTTAGCCGGAGAAATGTGGATAATTAAAAATTATTTTAAGAGAATAGGTGTTAAAGTGGTTGCAAGAATCACAGGAGATAGCACAACTGATGAGATAAAAAAGGCCCCTACAGCTAATTTAAATATTGTGCAGTGTGCAGGATCCATGCATTACCTTGCAAATCAAATGACCGAGAAATTTGGAATACCATATTTTAATGTTAGCTTTTTAGGACTCGCGGATATTAAAGCATCTTTAACAAATATAGCTGAATTTACTAAAAACAAAGATGTAATACAAAAAACAAAAGAACTAATTATATATGAAGAGAAACAAATTGAGAAAATATTAAATTACTATAAAAAAAGACTAACAGGCAAGAAGGTTGCTATATATGTAGGTGGTGGATTTAAAGCCATTTCACTGATAAAACAATTTAGAGAACTAGGAATGGAAACTGTTATGGTAGGTACACAAACAGGGAAAGAAGAAGACTACGATATTATAAAAGAAATAACTAATGAGGGAACAGTAATTTTAGATGATACTAACCCGGCAGAATTAGAAAAATTTATTCTTGAGAAAAAAGCGGATATTTTAGTTGGAGGAGTTAAGGAAAGACCTTTAGCTTATAAATTAGGAATTGCCTTTTGCGACCATAATCATGAAAGAAAACATGCTTTAGCTGGTTTTGAAGGAGCTGTTAACTTTGCAAAAGAAGTAGATTTGACAATAAATAGTCCAGTTTGGAAGCTTATATAAATAAGGAGGTGTTAATATGGTAATAAAAAATTCTGTAAATTTGAGTGTTAACCCTTGTAAGATGTGCATGCCACTGGGTGGAGTATTGGCTCTTAAGGGAATTGAAAACAGTATGGTAATTCTACATGGATCTCAAGGGTGTAGTACATATATTAGGCGCCACATGGCTACACATTTTAATGAACCAATAGATATAGCTTCATCTTCACTTACAGAAGATGGAACAATTTATGGTGGGTCTAAGAATTTAAAGTTGGGACTTAAAAATATTATAAAATTATATAATCCAGGTATTATTGGAGTTTTAACGACTTGCCTTGCAGAAACTATTGGGGAAGATATTGGAGGTATAATTACAGAATTTCAAGAAGAAAATTCAGCATTTAGGGATATTAGGATTATTCCAATATCAACACCTGCTTATTCAGGTACCCAATCTGAAGGTTACTATAAAACACTTAGAAGATTAGTTGAATTTTTAAGTAAAGATGAGATAAAAAGTAATAAAATAAATATAATTGCTGCCAATATAAATCCAGGAGATATAAGGCAATTAAAATATATTTTAGATACTTTTAAAGTGGAATACACAATATTACCAGATGTATCAGATACCTTGGATGCAGGTTACACTAAAAAGTACAATAAAGTTCCAGAGGGAGGTACAAGCCTTCGTGATATAGCTTTAATGGGAGGAGCGGTTGCAACTATAGAGATGGATTGTAGCGCTGAGATTGGATCTACTGCTGGAGATTATTTATTTGAAACTTGCGGTGTACCCCTATTCAAATGTGCTGTTCCTATAGGAATAAAAGCGACAGATGTTTTTATTAATTTAATATCTCAAATCAGTAAAAAACCAATTCCCAAAGTATTAGAGAAGGAAAGAAGTCGTTACCTTGATGGAATAATTGATTCGCACAAATATAATGGTGAAGGTAGAGCAGTAATTTTTGGAGAGCCAGAAATAGTTTATGCAGTTACTGCATTATGCGTTGAAAATGGCATTCAGCCTTTACTTATTGCTACTGGTTCTAAGAATAAAATTTTAATAAGTAAATTAAAAGAACTTACAAAGGATCTTGATAAACAACCTATTATAATAGACGACAGTGATTTTGAAATTATTGAAAAACACTGTATGGAGCTTAAGGCGAATTTATTAATCGGTGATTCAAATGGTAGAAGGCTAGAGAAAAAAATAGGAATTAAACTTATAAGGATTGGGTTTCCTATTCATGATAGGGTCGGTGCTCAACGAGCAGTTAATGTAGGCTATTATGGTTCATTAAGATTCTTAGATGAAATCACTAATGCTATATTGGAAAGAAAAGAGAGGGGCTATAGAGAGGATATGTATGACAAATATTATGATAACACAAAAGATGAGGTTAAGCCTTTGGTCACATCGCAAGTTAAAAAAGTAATTAGTATGGAGGAGAGAACAAAAGGTCACCCATGTTTTAATGGCTGTGCACATGACAATGCTAGAATGCACATTCCTGTAGCTCCAAATTGTAATATTAGTTGTAATTATTGCAGCCGTAAATTTGATTGTGTAAATGAAAGTAGACCTGGAGTTACAAGTTCAATATTGTCTCCTGTGCAGGCGCTAGAAAGATTCAAAGAATTCAAAAGTAAACTTAAAAATCTTACAGTAGTTGGGATAGCAGGTCCGGGAGATGCACTAGCAAACTTTGATGTGGTTAAAGAATCCATACAATTGATTAGAAAAGAAAGTCCTGATATTACATTTTGTTTGTCTACAAATGGATTAATGTTACCTTTTTATGCAAATGAAATATTAGAACTTGGTGTTTCACATATTACTATAACTATAAACACAATAGACCCAGAAATAGGATTAAAACTGTATAAGGAGATTAACTATCTTGGGGTAAAATATACTGGAATAGAGGGAGCGCGTATATTATTACAAAATCAATTATCGGGTCTTAAATACCTTACTTCAAAAGGTCTTATTTGTAAGGTAAACATTGTTTACGTAAAAGGTATAAATGATAGCGGGATTGAGGACACTGTTAAAAAAGTTAAAGAATGCGGAGCCTTTATGACAAATATTATGCCAATGATAAATGCACCAGGAAGTAAATTTGAACACATTAAAACAGTCAATAATGAAGAATTGTTAGTAATGAGAAAGAAATGCGAAATAGATCTTAAACAAATGTATCACTGTAAACAATGTAGAGCGGATGCGGTAGGAACTCTTGGGAATGATATATCACAAACATCGAAAGGATCACAATCATCTTCTAGTGATGATATTAAACCTATCAGATTTGCAGTAGCATCTAAGTCAGGGCTTAATGTGGATCAGCATTTTGGACATGCTACAGAGTTCTATATATATGATTTTACGAATGGTGACGCCACATTTATTGAAAAAAGAAAAATACCTAAATTTTGTACAGGTATTGACGATTGTGAGGAAAGCCACGCGGATAAGATCGACTATATAATAAAAACCATTGAGGACTGTTCTGGAGTGCTTGCTCTTAGAATTGGGGATGTACCTAAACAAAAACTTCAAAAGAAAAATATAGAAGTATATTTATTATGTGATGAAATTAGAAATGGAATTAGAAAAATTGTAGGGGAGGCAGTGTCATGATAAAACCAGAATACCACGTTTTTGTCTGTACAAGTTCCAGAATAAATGGAACACAAAAGGGGTATTGTCATTCAAATGAGTCCAGTGAGATTGTAACAAATTTCTTAGAATCTATTGAGGAAAATGATATCAGTGATAAGGTAATGATAACTAATACAGGATGCCTTGGATTATGTAATGAGGGACCGATAGTTATTATTTATCCAGAAGGCACTTGGTATGGTAAGGTAACACCAGATGACGTCGATGAAATTGTTGAATCGCATTTGATAGATGGAAAGATAGTAAAAAGACTAGAGATATGATAAAAAAAATAAATTCTGATATTTCGATTTTATAATATGAAATCTGATAACATTCATGTTTTCAGGTTTTATATATTTTATTTTTAAATGTTATTAAAAATTATTTTTTAAGGAGTGTTATTAATGTCTATATCTATAAAGGGGATAGAAAAATTTATTATTGATAGAACATTAATAAGCATTACAAAAAAAAGGTTTAATGAAAATGGGCTATGCGAGTTTATTAAAAACTTAAAAAAGGTAGGAGTAGATTTTTTTGAAATTGACGAGACAACTTTTAATTTTATAGAACCTTTAATAACATCAAAAGATATTATTTTTCGAGTTGATGAAATTAGCCAATTGCAAATATGTAAAGCCAGAGGAATAGAATATATTTTAATAAAAGAAGAGGATATAGAGTTTATTAAAATTTGTGATGTTCAAGAAAACAATAATTTTAAGATTATAGTAGAAATTAATGTAGATTCATCTGTTAGTGATTATATGCAAAAGATCAATGAAAACATAGATATAAATAGACTTTTTTCTGTAAGATTTAAAGGAGAGAGCAATTGGTTTTTTGATGATTACATTAAAAAACATTATATTGAAGATAAATATAATGTTAAAATAAATATAAATGCTAGTGATGAATTCTCTATGGCAACTGCAGTGGGTTTTCAGGGTTTGACGTTAGGAATAGAATCTATAACAACAGCCTTTTGTGGAAGGGATGGGACTCATGGTACAACTGCCTTAGAAGAATTACTAATTGCTACGAAAATTATTATGGGTGAAAAAGTAAATGGAGAACTTAGTCTGCTTTCAGAGATGAGAAAGCAATACGAAGAAATAACCTATATTAATGTACCTAATAATAAACCTGTGATTGGAAGAGATATATTTAAATATGAATCTGGAGTACATGTTGCTGGAATAGAAAAAAATCCAATAACCTATGAACCTTTTATGCCTGAACTTGTTGGAATGAAGCGAAAGCTCGCTTTAGGTAAACATTCGGGTAAGAATTCTATATATTCTAAATTAAATGAGCTTAATATGGATAACAAATTTAGTGCTTTTGAAATTCTTGGTATTCTAGGCAGGGTTAAAAATATAAGCATATCAAATAAAACAGAAGTATCAGATAGAGATTTTATAGAAATATGTAGAAAAATTAAGGGGTAGTATTATGTGCAAAATAGTTGATACAACTCTAAGAGACGGTGAGCAAATGGCAGGAGTTGAGTTAGGGTTTAAAGACAAAATTGAATTTGCCAAAATTATAGATTCAAAAGAGGTATATCAAATTGAGGCTGGAACTCCTGCTATGGGGGGTGATGAAAAAAAGAGTATTGAAAAATTAATGAGTCTAGGTTTAAGTAGCAAGATTTCTGCATGGAATAGAATGAGCATTAATGATATAAACCACTCCATTGATTGCGGAGTAGATATAATACACATATCAGTACCAATTTCTGATATACAAATAAAATGGAAACTTGGAAGGGATAGAGAATGGGTTATTAATGAAATGAAGCGGAGTGTTTACTATGCAAAAGAAAAGGGCTTTGAGGTTGTAGTGGGACTTGAAGATGCTTCAAGAACATCTACGCACTTTTTATTAGGTGTTATTAAGGAAGCTAAGGCTCTTGGGGTAAAACGCGTTAGATATGCGGATACCGTGGGAATATTATACCCAGATAAAATCTTTAAATTAATAACTAAAATAAAACAAGATATTGATATATCGATAGAATTTCATGCACATAATGACTTTGGTATGGCTGTTGCAAACTCTGTTGCAGCAGTTATGGCTGGATCTGAATTTGTAGATACTACATTTGGAGGCATAGGAGAACGTGCAGGTAATTGTAATTATGTTAAGTTTATGAAGGCAATAGATAAAAATAAAAGTTATATAAATACCAAATAATAGTAGCTTATTAAAATAAGGAGGATAATTTATCATATTAATAATAAAGTTATTATTAATATGATAAATAGAGAATTAAATGGAGATTGCAGTTTTTCAAGATAATAGTGGCAAAACACAATCCTTTATTGAACCTGGTATAGTTAAAGTTTATTCAAGAGACATGGGAGAGTGGAAAATAACTAAAGAAATTATATATAGAATTGATAATATAGCTAGTTTAAAAGAAATTCGTGAAAGTGTTAGAAATATGGCAGAGACCCTTGGGGACTGCAAGGTTTTTGTTGGAAGAGAAATTAAAGGGCTTCCATACACTGTTCTTGATTCTATGGGCTTTAACACTTGGGAACTTACGGGCACCCCGAAGGAACTCTTGGAGTTTGTGTTTGAAAAGGAAGAAGAAGAAGAAGAAGAAGAGGCAAAATCTATGCAACTCGCAAAAGAAAAGGATAAGAAACCTTTAATACAAAAAATCAAGGATGGATATTATTTTATAAATTTAAGAAAAATTCAGGAGCATAATATTAACCTTACTTCAAAGGGAATATTGTTACCATTTTTTAAGACTACAGTTTTTTATCAACTAGAAATAATTTGTGGGCACATCCCACCTTGGTTTGAAGCAGAAGGCAAAAGACTGAATTTAAAATTTGAAGGTGAAGTAATTAGCAAGGATGAGATTAGAGTAACGGTTTATCCTAAGGGTTGCAGCGAGTAGTAAGTTGTGTATATACTTTATTTTGGAGGTGGTAATATGAAGGAATTCTCAACTAAATATGGACAACTTAAGGGTATTAGTAATATTGAGTATTATACTGAAGGTGTTATAAAGGAATGCAAATTAAGCGAATATTCCAAAATAAAAACAATCTATGGAGATCTAATACCACAATATGATGAAGCAGAAGTAAGACGTAAGTACAAAAGATCTCTATCCTTTTATGAGAGTGGGAGTTTGCAATGCATATCCTTTCAGAAGCAAACTAGTATAGATACGACTATAGGTAAAGTACCAGCAGAACTAGCTTTGTTTTATGAAAGTGGAAAAGTTAAACGTATATTCCCCTTGAATGGAAAATTAACTGCATATTGGACTGAGCAAAATGAATATGAACTAGCAGAGGAATTAGACTTTAATTTTGAGTTTGGAATTTTTAAAAAGAAAGTTATTGGTATTAATTTTTATGAATCTGGTGGTGTAAAGAGCTTAACTTTATGGCCAAGGGATTTTATTAATATACCATCATCTTATGGTACAATTGAAACTCGTATAGGATTATCATTATATCCAAATGGAGCTATTAAATCTTGTGAACCTAGAAAACACACGCTAATAAATAGCATTATTGGAGAACTGCATGCATTTGATTTAGGGGCTATTGGCCTTAATGGAGACAAAAACTCTTTGAATTTTAACGAGGATGGTTTAGTGAAATCCTTATCTACATCAGCAGATATAATCACAATCAAGGATATGTTTGGACAACTAAACGTATATAAACCTGGGCTTACGCCAAATAATTTTAATGATTTAATCATGGATGTTATACCATTAAATATCGAGTTTTATCCAGATAAAATAAAAATCAGTGGCATTGAATATAACCTAAAAGATAATGAATTTTATATTGATAAATTTGTTAGAAAAACTTTTATAGGTCACCAAAAGAGTGAAAATGAGAAGAAATAGATTAAAAAACAGAGAAAATAATCAAGCCCCATTGTATACAGACAATATGTTAGGCTCCAGCAAAAATGCTAGAGTCTTTTTAATTTAATAATAAATTGAATATTATAACATATAAGGTTGATTTTTGAAGGCTATAGAGGTAATATTTAATTAATAAATAATATGTCTTCCAATAACTATAACTAACAAAAGATAAAAGAATAACTTTATTGTTGCTTTAATATAACTAAAATCATCATGTGCAAGAATACTATTGACTTAAAGTTTGCTAACCCTACTAATGAAGATGTCTTTTCACTGCTTTTTAACAATCCTATGAGCTTTTTTATTGAAGGGTAGAAAAAAATGATTAGTAAGAAATTAAGTATAAACAAAAGTAAATGCCGTATTATTATGGTAGTGGGAGAAAATTTAGAAGATGATAAATTTTTTACAATTAAAAACATTTAAAATAACAATGTCGGCCACAATAGCAGTTCTTATAGCAAATTATATGGGATTAAATTTTGGGGTAACCTCCGGTATAATTGCAATATTAAGTATTCAGGATACTAAGAAAGAAGGTTTATTAGTTGGGGGTAGGAGATTAATAGCATCTGCAGTGGCTATACTTTTATCTTTTATGCTATATGTTTTACTTGGAAATAATCCTATTGTATTTGGTTTATTTTTACTTATATTTATACCAATAACTAATATTCTAAAAACAAGCGAAGGAATGGTGGTTGGTGCTGTATTATCAACACATCTTTTAATAAGTACAAACATTAATATTTATTGGATAATAAATGAAGCGAAGTTAAGTATAATAGGCATTGGGGTTGCAATGATCTTTAATTTATATACAGCATCACTCGAGGAAAACTTTGAAAAAAACAAAGAGGACATTGAGGAACAATATAGATTAATATTGTCAGATATGGCTGTAAGTTTAGTAACTCAAGCAGTTCCAATTTATGAGCAAAAATTACTTTTGAGTGTTGAGGAACTAATTAAGAATACTAAGTCGATGGCACAAATAATAAATAATAATCATTTATTTAAAAGCAATAATTATTATGTAAGTTATATAGAGATGAGATCAATACAATTAGATGCTATAAAAAGAATGAAAAGACACTTCTCAAGGGTTTATATGACTTATGAGCAAACTAAACTATTATCAGAGTTTACAAATGATGTTGCAATCAATATACATGAAGATAACGATTGTATTGGACTTATAAATAAGATCACTTTACTTAGAAAATATTATGAAATGATGGAACTGCCAAAGAATAGAAATGAGTTTGAAAATAGAGCATTATTATTCCAATTTCTTAATGATTTAGAAGATTTTTTGATTATTAAAAAAGAATTTAAAGAATATTATAAAAATTATAAAATTTAACTGATTCTAAACAAATAAGTAACATATTCTTTACAATGAAATGCTATAATAGTTGTAACAGAT
>DHIM01000375.1 GCA_002403785.1 Clostridium sp. UBA4746 | reverse complement strand
GATGTGTATAAGAGACAGTATTAATACTTATAAGTTTATAAAATTCGTATTTAATATTAAAAACGAACTATGGCTATATTACTTGATTTCATAACCTCATTAAATTATATACGAACTTAACGTTAATAGCAGCTAAGGGCGATATTACGATATTATCATAATTAAAGAATTAAAGAATTAATGGATATGTAAAAATTATATAGATACACCAAAGGAGCTTCAATACTTTTTAGAGAGATATATAAAGGTTATTACAAGTATAGTTTATAAAACAAAGTTAGTGCTTAAGACGCTTTGAGGACTATTTTAAATTACTTAAAACGCTACTTTACGAACCAGTTGGTTTCAGGTGAACATGTTAACGTCTTGCTAATCTATATTTAACAAAACAACTGCATGTAAAAATTATTGAAGTAGTTTTGTTAATTGATATTAAAAAAATTCATAAATAATAGAGTATCCACCAATTAAGCTTTTATATTATTCACAAAAACAGCTAAATATAGGTATAACTAATATAGAAGTAGATGAACATTTAATTAAGATATATGATATAGAAAAGACAATATGTGATTGTATAAGATATAGAAATAAAATTGGAATTTATATTGTGAAAGAAGCAATTAATGAGTATATAAAAAGGAAAGATAGAAACTTTAACAAATTAATGAAATATGCTGAAGTTTGTAGAGTTCAAAAAATACTAAAACAGTATTTGGAGGTTCTTGTATGAGTAATTACAAAAAACATATTAATAATAAATTCTGAAACAAAAGGAGTATATTAATTTTGCCCCTTTTTTTGCCCCTTATAGTCTAAAATAAACAGGGATAGACAAGCATGGTTTAAAAAATAAAGTGAGCATTTAAGCCACTTTTAGGGCTATTTAAAATTACTTAAAACGCCAATTTACGAACCAGTTGTTCGTAGGTTAAAGTCCATATAGAATTATTTATTTTGAACCCAGTAATCTAAATGATTACTGGGTTTTAGTGTTTTCATCAAAGATTATCATGAAAAAAATAAGACACTTTATTAAGCCATTTTGAAATAGTAAGTATCTTATATGATGCCAATCACAACAAAAGAAGGTAATCCCCCATAAATCTCGAATACTCCATATAATAACAATTAAATTGGAGGTATAAGCCCCATGTTAAAAGAAGGAATCTATGAACAGATTATATATGAAGATCTTAAAAACCAATTAGTAAAATTGGATTCAGATAAATATCTTTTTCAGAAGGAAAACATCGATGTAGAAGAGGCTAAGACTCAATTATCAAGCTATATCTCCTCTATGGTTAAAAAATGTCTAAGATTTATTAGAGAAAATAATAAACAAAATGATAGGGAAGCACTTCTATCACAGATAAAAGCCTGCAACGAGCTGATTCAAGGTTTAAGTAAGTTAGCGGCGGACAAAAACATTCAAGGTTTTAAAATTGCTGAGGAAGGAGAAATCCTTACAGCATTATATTCAAAGATAAACAATATAAGAGGGATAAAGGAAGGTAAAGTTATTAGACCTGTAACTCCACTTTCTCAAAGTTCACTTTTTACGGGCACAGTTCATGAACCTAATATGATGGGAGAGCTAAAGAAGGAGATATTGTGCTCTGATTCTGTAGACATGCTTGTTTCCTTCATTAAATGGAGTGGTCTTAGATGTATCATTGATGAGCTTAAGGAATTTACGGATAATGATGAACATAAGCTTAGGATAATTACAACTTCCTATATGGGAGCAACAGATTATAAAGCTATAGAAGAACTTAGCAAGCTTAAAAATACAGAAATTATGGTTTCATATGATACAGATAGAACAAGGCTTCATGCAAAAGCTTACCTATTTCAAAGAGAGACAGGATTTACTACTGCCTATATTGGTTCATCAAACTTATCAAATGCAGCGTTAACATCAGGTCTTGAATGGAATATTAAAGTATCAGAAAAAGATTCATTTGATATTATAAACAAATTTCAGGCTACTTTTGAAGGGTATTGGAATGATGATGAGTTTACTTACTTTAATGGTCAGAGTGAAGAGGATAAAAGAAGGCTTAAAAGTTCATTAAATAAGGAAGGGAAAACTGATAATAATGTAAATTATATGTTTGATATAAGACCATATTATTATCAAAAGGAAATTTTAGAAAAATTGAAGGCTGAGAGAACTTTATTTAATAGAAATAAAAATCTCATTGTTGCAGCTACAGGAGTTGGAAAAACTGTAATAGCGGGGTTTGATTATAAGGACTTTACAAAGGCACATAGGAAAGATAAGAATAGGCTTTTGTTTATCGCCCACAGAGAGGAAATATTAAAGCAAAGCAGAAGCACTTTTAGGGCTATCTTAAAAGAAAATAATTTTGGAGATTTATTTGTAGGTGGTAATGTTCCAAATTCATTAGATCACCTGTTTATGAGCATACAAAGTTTTAACTCAACTAAACTTTATGAAAAAACCACAGCAGATTTTTATGACTTTATTATAGTGGATGAATTCCACCATGCAGAAGCACCTTCTTATAGAAGGTTACTGGAGTATTATGAGCCTAAAATATTATTAGGATTAACTGCTACTCCTGAAAGAATGGATGGTAAAAATGTTCTTGAGTATTTTGATGATAGAATAGCTGCAGAAATGAGATTGCCAGAAGCTATAGATAGAAAGCTTTTGAGCCCATTTCAGTATTTTGCAGTTTCTGATTCCATTGATCTTTCTAAACTCAAATGGACAAGAGGTGGATATGATAAACAAGAATTAGAGAATGTATATACCAATAATGATATCAGGGTAAATGGAGTAATAACAAGCCTTAATAAATATGTTACTGATATTGAGGAAGTTATGGGTCTTGGTTTTTGCGTAAGTGTTCAACATGCTAAATATATGGCTGATAAATTCAATAAAAGTGGTATACCTTCCATGGCAGTACTAGGTGAAAGCAGTCATGAAGATAGGGGTAGCGCTAAAAGAAAGTTGGTAAGTGGAGAAGTTAAGTTTCTATTCACTGTTGACTTATACAATGAGGGCATAGATATTCCAGAGATAAATACTGTGTTATTTTTAAGACCTACAGAAAGTTTAACGGTATTTCTTCAGCAGCTAGGGAGAGGACTTAGACTTAATGAGGGGAAAGAATGTTTAACAGTTTTGGATTTTGTAGGCCAAGCTCATAAGAATTATGATTTTGAACAAAAGTTTAAAGCATTAATGGGAAAGGCAAAGCACTCTGTAGAACATAGCATAATTAATGGCTTTTTAAACCTACCAAAGGGTTGTTATATCCACCTAGAAAAGCAGGCTAAGGAATATATACTAAGAAATATAAAGGACGCAAGGGTCACAAGAGCAAATTTGATAAGTAAGTTAAAATATTTTGAAGGAGACACTGGTAAAGAACTTACTTTAAGTAATTTTTTAGAACATTACAATTATACACTATATGATCTGTATGGTAAAAGT
>DHIM01000387.1:13177-13834 GCA_002403785.1 Clostridium sp. UBA4746 | reverse complement strand
CTAAACCGCTAAAAACGGTGGTACTATTAGGTCGATTTCAATAGGCATAACAATGCCTATTATGTGCTTCATTACAAAACTTCCAATTTCAATAATAGTTTCTACTATAATAGCCTGTGTTCTAATGGTATTTAGGCATAAAGACAACTTAGTAAGGATTATACGAAAAGAAGAAAAATAATTTTAAAAGCATTCATTATTTATATGTTGAATATATCCTAAAAACACGATGCATGCAGCAGTGTATTTTATTGCGAAGCCAAGAAAACTTACGCTATAGTTATAAAAATATATTGGAGTGAGGGGAATGATTATGTCTAATAGAGTAGAGTTAGTAGTGCCATCAGTTGAATATCTTTTCTCATATGTTGAAGCTATAAAAGAATATGAACAAAATAATGTGCGAACATACAATTTTTCAAGCCCAAATGAATGTGACATTTTTGATAAATTTCAGAGTTATCGCACTGGAAATAACATACCAGAAAATCATGTACCAGGTAATTATTTTTGGCTGATTGAAAACAGTGAATTTATTGGAGAAGTTTCTATTCGTCACAAATTGACTGATGAATTGCTACGACGTGGAGGGCATATTGGATATGGAGTTAGATATTCAAAATGGAATGAGGGTTATGGAACGGAATTATTGCGACA
>DHIM01000387.1:12866-13035 GCA_002403785.1 Clostridium sp. UBA4746 | reverse complement strand
GCATTATTAAAAGCAATGTCTATGAATTTATATGATGTGCTTATTACTTGTAATGATGACAATATAGGTTCGGGTAAAATTATAGAAAAAAATGGTGGTCTGTTAGAAAATAAACTTGAAAATATGGTAGATGGAAAACAAATATTAACTCGAAGGTATTGGATACATA
>DHIM01000387.1:10815-12670 GCA_002403785.1 Clostridium sp. UBA4746 | reverse complement strand
TTAATAAGTAGTAGCTTCAAAAAACTAAGTACATAATATTCGTATATTGTTAAGTAGAGATTTTAAATAAGATTGTAGATGGATTCCAATAAATTGAAAGAAAAATATGAATTTGATAGAGAAGGGTATACAAGTGCAAAATCTTACTTTATCAAAAAAATTACTGAACAAGCAAGAAAAGAATTAGGAGAGCGATATTAGTTTCCTATTATTGGAATAATAAATATCTAAGGTAAGTTCATAATTTTCTTTTAGTGGTCAACAACTAAAGCCACACAATGGAATTATATCCATAATATGGCTTGGAGCTGTTTTAAATCATTGCATTCTATCTAGTTCTCTCTATTAGATTTAGTCATCTAATTTTTTTATATGTTTATCAAATTTAAAGAAACAACATCCCAAAAATCCTATAAATCCTATCAATATATATACTAGACCATTACCGGACCCTTTTCCATTACCAACAATGTAAGAAAAAAATCGTTGCAAAGTAGAGGGGGTACTCATAAATGGCTCAAATATTTTATCTGTTAAAAGACCGCCTAGTATATATCCAATAGGTATAGATAAGCATTGTAAGGTATTTCTTGCAGAAAAAACCCTTCCTTGCATTTCCAATGGAATATTTGTTCTCATTATATACTCAACATTAGCTGTTAAAAAAGGAACTAAACAATTACCTGCAAAAACGGCAATCATCCAAACATAATAGTTACGACCAATCCCAAGCATACTATTACAAACTAAGAATGAAAATATCATTGTATTTATAATAACAGGTATTCTTTTTTTAGGTTCTTTCATCATTGTTACTAATATACTTCCAATAATACCAGCAATACCAATGGTACTACTCACAATACCTAGTTCAAACTTATTATTTCCATTTCTCGACAAAATCATAGGTGTGAAATTACAACTATATATAGCTGCAATAAAATTTATAAATCCCATAAAAATAATGAGATGAAAAATATCTTTCCTTTTTACAATATAAGTAATTCCTTGCTTGCAATTTGAAACAAAGCTTTCTTTTTTATCTTGTTTTTTAATAATATTATTGGGAATATACACAAAAAACAATAAAGATGTAAATGAAAATAAAAAGGTGCATAAATCAACAATTATAATTACCTTCATTCCTAACAAAGCATAAAGCGAAGTAGCAATACTGGGTGCAAGTGTAGTAGTAAATGCTATTGCAAAAGAACGTAAACCACTTATTTGGGTATAATATTCCTTTGGGACTATTAATGATATTACAACACTTGATGCGGGCTCTTGAAATGCATCAACAACACCTAAAGTAAAATTGATTAAATATAGATAACGGATATCTAGTTGATTAAAAAACAACAGTATTAATGTAATTAATGAACAAATTATTGCAATAGCATTAGCTATTAACAATATTTTTTTCTTATTCCAAACATCAATAAAACTACCTGCAAAGAAACTGAGTAATATATATGGAAACAAAGAACAAACAGTTAAAGATGATATATACAATACAGAACCACTTTGCTCATATGCCCACATAATTAATCCAAAGCTAGTCATTTTGCTACCAAATTGAGAAAAAAATTGTCCTAACTGTAATATATAAAAATTCTTTAATTTATTATTATATTTTAAACTTTTCATTTTAACTCTACTCCTTAATTATATTAATAATCAAAGTTGCAAAGTCAATATTTAATAGATTATTACTCCATGCAATCTCTATTTCTAATGACTTTGCATGAAGTTAACACACTACAAAATTTCATAAAACTCACCTCTTTCAATAGTAATATTATACCATTAATACTATCTTTATAAACTTAAATCCGACAAAACCCATGCTAATAAA
>DHIM01000387.1:0-10594 GCA_002403785.1 Clostridium sp. UBA4746 | reverse complement strand
ATAATTTCTCAGGGGTTACTTTTTGTGTTATTTCAAAGCAATACAAAAGTATTACAAAAATGTTGGGGTTGGGATTTTATAATAGTTCGTGTTTCTCCCTACGATAAGACATAAAATGGATAAATATCTTTAGTTCACCCACTCTAAAAAACAATAATTTATGGTTCATAATGGTATAATTGACTTAAAATTGTTACGTAATTGTAATTAATACCGAAGTAAGAATTATTTATATTTGAAACAGGGGGGATATTTACATGGAAAGTGTAAGCGTTAATGGCAAAGAATATCAATTTAACAAGGGATATGGGAAAAACAATGAACTTAGAAAGAGTTTTAATAATTTAGCCCAAAGAATATTTGGATTTGATTTTGAACAATGGTATCAAGATGGATATTGGAAAGAACAATATATACCATATTCAATGATTGATGGAGATAAGGTTGTTGCTAATATTTCTGTCAATATAATGAATTTTAAGGTTTTTGGAGAAGAAAAAAGGTATATTCAATTGGGAACAGTGATGACAAATCCCGATTACAGAAATCAAGGCTTAGTGCGTATACTGATAAAAAAAGTGATTGATGACTATGGGGACAAATGTGATTTAATGTATTTGTTTGCGAATAACTCTGTGCTTGATTTTTATCCTAAGTTTGGATTTAAAGAATTAAATCAATATCAATGTATAAAAATGCTGGAAGCAATTGATGAAGATGTTTCTGTGAAAAAATTGAATATGTCTGATGAAAACACTAGAAATTTAGTAATTGAAAAAGTGATGAATGCTGTTCCAGTTTCTAAAGTTTCTATGTGTACTAATGCAGAATTGATTATGTTTTATTGTACATTATTTATGAAAGATAATGTTTACTATTTGGAATGTTATGATGCTATTGTTATTGCTAATTTTACAGAAGACACAATGGCAGTGATGGATATTCTTTGCACTGAAAATATTCCATTAAATAGAATACTGAATGCATTTACAAACGAGAGTGTAAAAAGAATCGTTCTTTTCTTTACACCTCAAGATACTGCTTCTTTCGAAACAATATTGCTTAAGGGCGAGGACACTCTGTTTGCAATGGGAAAAGACCTTCAATTGCTTAAAAACAATCAATTTATGTTCCCAAAATTATCTCATACATAATTTAATGGGGATTATAGCATAATTAAGTAGCATTTAATGTGTCATATTATTCTTTTATGTCGTTGCAAACAACATACACAGTTGATAAGCTGAAGTAACACAATAAGTAAATATTTTGTGTCAAATTAAAAATTATTTATATTACCTTGGGGGTGTTAATTTGAAAATTATTATTAGAGAATGCAAAACACAGGACTACACGGACATAGTTTTACTGAATAAAAATGAAATGGGTTATGAATATCCTGCTGAAGATACAAAAAAGAAATTAGAACAATTACTAAATGATAGTAACCATAAGATATACGTAGCCATAGTTGCTAATAAAGTAGTAGGATATATTCACGCAAACAATTATGAGTTGCTATATGCGCCACATTTGAAAAATATTATGGGTATTGCTGTTTTATCTGATTTTAAAAAAAATGGTATTGGGAAAATGCTTTTAAATAAAGTTGAGAAATGGGCACAAGATACAGGTGCTTATGGCGTCCGACTGGTATCAGGAGCAACAAGAATTGGCGCCCACGCTTTTTATATAAATTGTGGATATATTAAAAATAAAGACCAGAAAAATTTCAAAAAAATGTTTTAAACTATTCTTCTTATATGTAGTCACAAATAAACCTATATCAAATAGTATAAAACTTCGTACCAAATAAGGGGAGAAAAAAGGATGGAATGTAAGGTGAAATAAGTGGAAATATAGTGAGTTTTAATATAACAAACATAGTATTATCAATAGATACATAAAGCATAAAAGATTGGATGGTGATTTTAAATTGATAACAGATATGACAAAGGGTGATATTCCTAAACAGTTAGTTGGATTTGCAGTACCTTTAATACTAGGAAACCTTTTTCAGCTTAGTTATAACGCAGCAGACTCTATTATAGTGGGACGTTTTGTTGGCACAAACGCATTAGCAGCAGTTGGTACTGCAAATCCAATTATGAATATTGCAATGTTCTTTATTATAGGAATTTGCATGGGTGCTTCAGTTTTGATGAGTGAATATTTCGGTCAAGGAAATATAAAGAAGCTTAAACGTGAAATATCTACAACTTTTATATCAGGTTTTATTTTTACAGTAATTATTATAATTGCTTGTATTATTGTGACTAAACCAATTTTACAATTAATAAGAACTCCAAAAGAAATTCTTCCCGACGCAACAAGTTATCTAAGAATTATATTTTGTGGATTGATATTCACCTTTGTATATAACGTTTATGATGCAACGCTGCGTAGTATTGGTGATTCAAAAATACCGCTAATATTTTTAATTATATCTTCAATTTTAAATGTGGTCATGGATATTATTTTTGTTGTTTACTTTAAGATGGGAGTTGATGGAGCAGCACTAGCGACTGTTATAGCAGAAATGCTTTCAAGCGTTTTTTGTATTATATATGTTTATACAAAAGTTCCTATGTTGCGATTTTCAAGAAAAGAGATTGTTCTAGATAAAACTCTATTAAGAATTACAATTAACTATAGTTGGGTTACAGCTATGCAGCAGACATGCCTTTATGTTGGAAAAGTTTTTGTTCAGGGTGCGGTTAATCCTCTTGGCATACAAGCAATTGCAACTTTTAATGCAGTAAACCGTGTTGATGATTTTGCAATTACGCCAGGTCGAAGCATAAGCATTGGAATGACTACATTCTTGGCTCAAAATAGAGGAGCTAAAAAATATGAACGTATCGAAAAAGGTTTTTGGTATGGAATGAAGATTGAAACTTTATATTGGCTTGTAATTCTAGGGATAGTATACTTTGAAGCACAGCATATAATGAATTTCTTTGTTCCAGTAAGTAACTCAAAAGTTGTAGGGCTTGGAGTAATATATCTTCAAATGATGGCATTTTTTTATTTGCTTCCAAATTGGACAAATGGTTTACAAGGATATTTTCGAGGAATGGGAGATTTAAAAATTACATTAAGGTCAACTTTTATACAAATAATTGGAAGAGTTGCATTTGCATACTTATTGGCCCCTAAATTAGGTATTGTAGGAATTGCATTAAGCTGTCTTATTGGGTGGATTGCGATGCTTGCTTATGAAGTTCCTCTTTGGATTAAACACAGAAAAAGTTATTCATGTTAAAAATATTATGTAATAAAGTGAATTTTGCATTCAAACGAACCTTAAATAAAATAGGATATAATTATATAAGCCCATACATATCAACAATATATATTATAGAGAGTCAACTATTATGGGAATAGTAGTTTAATTTATTAATAAGTTACGTCGAAATATTCTTTAACTGCGTCACAACAACGGTAAGATATTGTTCAATCAGAAAGGGGAACTGTCTATGATGATACCATTTGATAAATCGTCAAATTGTTTTGATACTAAACCATTTATTACAGAAGAGGTTACATTTAACTTAATGCACCTTATTAGTGATTCTGAAAATCCTATTATGATGAAAAATGGAAATGGGGAAGTTATTATTGCACAAGCTTTACCACAACGTCCAGCATGGATATGGACTGATAAAAATGTAGAAGAACAGGATTATGAAGAATTAGCAGACGATTTTTATAATTTATTTTCAAATAGGGTAACATTAAAGTTTGTTGCAAAGCCACAAATAGCTGAATTTTTAGCAAATAACTTTTCCAAACGTAAAAATACAACTTGGAAAACATCTATGCGTATGGAATCATATTACTGTCCTAATGTAATTTTTTCAAAGAATGTTATTGGATTTAGTAGTAAACCATCCTTGGAAGATGTAGATATTATTTCTGAGTTTTTTGTAGGATTTATACAAGATTGCTTTGGTATAACTACAACTGTAGAAGAACAAGCTGAAACTGCAAAAGAATATATATTAAGTGATAACTTTCATATTTGGAAAATTGGCAATGAAATTGTATCTATGGCTAATATGGCACATCGCTCTGCTCGACATGTGAGACTTAATGAAGTATATACACCGCCATCACAGCGTAAAAAAGGTTATGCAGGGGCACTTATTAGTGATTTATGCAAGATTATATATAGAGAAAATAGAACACCAATGCTTTATACAGATTTACTAAATCCTGCCTCAAATAAGGCGTACAAAAATGTGGGCTTTATAGAATGTGGAAAAGTAAATCAAATAAGTTTTGAATTTTAAACATATGTATCTGTTCGTCGTTATGACGCAACATTCTTAAATAACAAAGGGGTAGGGTGCTCATAATATAAAACGTTATTTTATCTGTAATGGATAATATTTTAATTAACAGGAGGTAACAGTGTGATAATTAAGTCAGAAACAAAAATAACTGGAGTCGGCGGATATGTTCCAGAACATATTTTTACCAATTGTGATTTGCAAAAGTTGGTAGATACAAGTGATGAATGGATTATTCGACGCACAGGCATAAGAAAAAGACATATCAGCAGTGAAACTGAAAATTCAAGTAACTTAGCTATCAAAGCTGTTGAAAATTTGATTGAAGTTTACGGAGCTGACGTGTCCGATGTAGACATGATAGTGGTTTCAACAACTAGCCCAGACCATGTTGTCCCGAATGTAGCCTCATTAATTCAGGGCCATTTTGGTATCAAAAAAACTGGCGTTATGGATATCAATGTAGCTTGCACAGGATATGTCTACGCCTTATCGGTAGCAAATGCATTTATTACAATTGGGCAAAATAAAAAAATTCTAGTTATAGCAACTGAGACAATTTCTAAACTTATTGATTATACAGATAGAAACACATGCATTCTTTTTGGTGACGGGGCGGCAGTATTTTTATTAGAACAAACTGATGGAAAAGGCACCTTCATTGCTACAAATTTTGATACAAACGGCAGTGGGGCTGATAGTATCTATTGTAGCAATCTTTCAAAAAATATTGGGGAATCATCTATTATAAAGGAACATCGTATCGTTCAAAATGGTCGCGAAGTATATAGATATGTTATGAAAAATGTAGTAGATGGTATTAGAACACTTTTAGAAACCTCTCAGCTCTCACTTTCAGATATTAAATGGTTTGTACCTCACAGTGCAAACTTGCGTTTGATTGAAGGTATATGCAAACGTCTTGAGTATCCTATTGAGAAAACTTTAGTTAGCGTAACAGAATTCGGAAATACTTCAAGTGCGTCTATTCCTCTAGCTATTTGGCTAGCATTAAAAGAAAGCAAAATAGCTTCAGGTGATAAGATACTACTTTACGGATTTGGTGGGGGACTTACTCATGGTGGAATTATTATTGAATGGTAAGAAGAAAATATACTAAGTTGTTATGCTTAAGCTCATTGTTTCCACTAGTCAAACATGGTGGATGCGGAACGAATGGTAAATAAATATAGTGATAAAAAGGTAGTTATTAATAATAGTAGAGAAATGAATGTTTTTCCAAAACAATTAATATAAATACACGATGCTGTTGTGTCAAACTCGTATTTTATTATGAATTTATGGGAGGTTAATATGATTATAAGGGAATTAAAAAAAGAAGATATTGACAAGGTTATAAGTATTATTAATTGTAACTATGATGAAGTAATGATAAAGGAACACTCCAAAAATGTATTAGAAAGATTTAAAGTACACAATACTATTAAAAATTTTGAGAAACAAATGACGTGGAAAGAAATTCTTGTGGTTGAGCAGAATAGTAACATTATTGCTTCTGGTGCTTTGGCTAACTTTGGGGATAATACTTATCCTAAATACTGTATTTCAAATTTCTTTGTAGAACCTCAATATCATGGTAATGGTATTGGCAGACAACTATTTAATCATATATTAGAAATTGTAAAAAACAAGGGAATAACATCATTACACGTGCCAAGTAGCAGAACTGGATTTGAATTTTATAAAAGAATGGGATTTTCTAAAGACGATATTCAAAATGATGATATAGATGAAATTATATGGATGACTATGTATATATGCTAAATCGAGATATTCTTAACAGACGACACAAGTAATGACCCATTGTGAACTAAGATGCGGGGTTTTAATATATCCATTTTATATAGATATACAAGTGAATATATAATGGATGTATATGGGTAGGACGTTTTAGTATTTAGGATGATACAATAAGTATCTTATGGGCGATTAAGCCCTTATATTGATATGATTTTACAACAAAGATTCAAATATTATTTAATTGTTTAGTCAATATACTAAACTTTTTCTTTCGTGATATTTTCACTGGTTTTTTTCAAAGTTTATAGCAATTTATAAAAAAAACTAAAAAATAGTCGGCAATCGGATGGTTATGGTATACCACAACCATTCAATTGCCGACATTTTTTAGTTATATTAGAATATTATTTTTTAGTAAATAAACTAAACTTTTATAATATAAATTAACGGTATGCTAACTTATATACAAATTAATTGTTTTATTAGTATTTATAGCATTGTAAATAAGAATACCTTTAAAGATAACCCAATAGTAGCTAGGGGCAATAAGTATTTGGTATAATATCTATATAGGATACATCAAATTTGTAAAATAGGACGTAATAACTATCTATGATTTTTCTTTTCTGTAATTGATGATAAGAAATATGAATTTAAGGAAGATGCACCTGTAACTATTATAAGATACCATGAGCAGAAATTTATTTTACACAGAAAATTAGCATAATCTTTTACTACTATTTGTTCATATTCTTAATATTACGCGAATGGAGTTGATTATTTTGAATTGTCAAATATACAATAATATGATGAATACTACACCAATAATAGATAAAAAATATCTTATAAATGTTTTACATTTACGTAAGACTCAACTAATAGCCGATATAAAAATTTGTCAAGTTATAGAATCTAATACTGCATTAACGATAAAGTTTAAGATTCTAATTAAAGAAGATGAACATAGTGATTCTACAAGACAATATTTTATTAAAACTATAAAATACAATCCTAAGACCAATGCTTATCATGATTTAAGTTTAAAAGAAGTGGACTTTTATAAATTCATCCAAAATGTAACTAATGTTAATTTGTCCTTAGCACAATGCTTTGATGCTTATATATCTGAGGATAAATCGGAATATCTTTTGTTATTGGAAGATTTGTCAAATGAATTCGATGGAACGGATAAAGTGGACCTTACATTAGATAGTATATGGCTTTCATCTGCTTGCAGTTTGGCAAAATTCCATGCTGCATTTTGGAACTCAGAGAGAATAGGTTCAAACGATTTACCTATTGATAGCATAGAAAAAAATAGCCTTAATATAATAAATATATTTGAAAGTTACGAAAAATTTATCAAATATGTTGGTAACCGTTTCGATGTTGAAACCCTTACTATTTATGGGCATGCACTCAATATTTCAGTTAAACTTCAAACTGAGACAAACAATCGAATTCGTAACAAAGATAATGTCACCTTGAAAAATGGAGATTCACATATTTATAATTTTATGTTCTCACATAGCCAAAACAAATCACCAATTATTATTGATTTTCAATTCTGGGGTGCAGGAATGGGTGTTGAAGATGTTGCCCATTTAACCAGGGAATCCTTTCCTAAAATTGATGGAGAAAGACTTCATCAATTAATAATGAAAAAATATTATGGCACCCTGCTAGCACAGGGTGTACATGACTACTCATGGGATACTTGCTGGAATGACTACCGAAAACAGGTAACTTCGATGCTATTAATACCCATGTGGCAGTATACATTTTTTAATCTGGAATATGATGATTGGATTAATGATGTTTCAAATTTGATTTTAAATTATAAATTGCTCCATTGTGAACAACTTGAAGTATAAAATAGACGTATTACACTACTTTTCATAAAGTTATTTCTTTGGCAATGAGTTCAATTTTCATGTAGTTTAGTGGATAACATTCATAAAAGAACAACTAAGTCGATTCCTAAGTTAGTGGGCATTTGTAATCTATGGCGTAACACAAAAGGAGGATTTTTTATGAACTTAAAAATTAGAGAGGCAATTGCAAATGATTATATTGATATTAACAATCTCGTTGTAGAAGTACATAATTTACATGTTAAAAATAGACCAGATGTTTATTTGGAAGTTGATAATCCTTTATTAAAAGAGCGATTTGAAAATTTATTAAATAGCAATAGCACAAAATTATTTGTGGTTGAAGATACTAATAGTGAAGAGTTATTAGCATATAGCATTGTACAAATTATGACTCAGAGAAACATTCAGCTACTTACTCCATGTAAATTTACCTATATAGATGATTTTTGTGTTAAATCTAATTATAAAAAGAATGGTATTGGAAAATCGTTATTTAAATACATTGTAGATTATGCAAAGGCAGAAGGTGCTTCATCTATACAGTTGACTGTATGTGAATTTAATGAAAATGCTATTAAGTTTTACGAATCAGTGGGAATGTCAACGAGAAATAGAAAAATGGAACTATATTTATAATTTTACTTCACAATGTTCTTTTAAAACGAATTAAGTACAAAATACAATTTGTATAACTTTAGGATTACAAAAGCTATATTAGATACTTATTATAAACCATTGTTTCGTAATATATATAGAACATATCACTTTATGATTTTTATAAACCGAAATTATCAACATAATTTATAGCTGGTAAATACTATAAATGAAAATAAGTTAGTTATTTGATTGTAATAGATTTTAGGAGGGCAATTATGTTAGCAGAAAAATTATTTACAGGTGAGGAAGACTTTCAAAAACTGAGGGAAAAGTCTAAGTATGTAGTCGAGTTAGTTGACAAGATTGTGTATATGTCTCCTGCCTCAACACCTGACCATCAGAAAATTCAACGGAGGTTATGCTCTAAATTTATGACTTTTCTTAATGGAAGTAAATGTGAATCATTGCAAACAATTAATTTAAGACTCTATGATGGAAACAGTACTAAGATTGGTGATGTTTTTCCCGACTTAAGCATCTTTAATAACTTAGATAATTCTAATAATGCATTTATTGAGGATATCCCTAAAATCATAGCAGAGGTAGTTTCTCCTCCAAGCATTTATTTAGATAATATTGATAAAGCTCTCTTATATAAAAAATCTGGAATCGAAGAATATTGGATAGTAAATATAAAGCATAAAACTATTACCATATGGGACTTTAAGAACGGTGAGCAGTACATATATTTTGACTCGGATGTTTGTAGCTCTACAACGTTTGTAGAATTTTCAGTAGACTTAAAAGAATTGTTTATTTAAAAAGGTTAGTTTAAATTCTTCTTTAACTGTACATTCAATCAATAAATATTTATTATTTTTGTACTATATACCTATAAATAATTTATTAATTGATTAATATAAGGAAACCAAAAATAAATACAAACAAAGAGTAATAGAAAGAGAGGTCAATCTCCCCTTTACTCTTTGGTGTAGTCATCATATGCAGCATTTTCTTCTAGAGAGGATACTCTTTTTTCTAAATCTCTAAGATATCCGTCAATAAGGTCAAGAAGATTATAAATTTCATCAATTGAATTAGTATGCTCATTTGTTATTTTATTCATTTAAAAGGCTCCTTTCTTCAATATATAAGGTATAGCTTTTCCTTTAACTATATTCAGATTTAAAAGTGAAGGTGATATGGCTGCATTGAAAATAATATTGTAAAACATTTTAGGTAATGATATTGGTTTCCAGATTATATCGCAAGATAGATTTAATATATAAAGCTTTTCCTTAAGACTAAAAAAATCTTTATTAGGTTTTGAAAAGTATTGACTATTAACAATAAACATATAAGTCTTACCGTACATCGTTAACTTAAATGGGTTTTTAGTATGTTTATCTAGCAGCAAGTAATGGCTATATGATGGATAGTTTTCTTTGTTTTGCATATTATTTAATGTCTCCTTAAGCTTGAAATCGTTATTTGAAGATATAAAAACCTCGTTGGTTGTATCCGCATATATTAAATAGTTTTTGTTATTAACTTTTATTCTTAATTTCTTCCTACTGTTACATAATGAAAGTATATATTTCTTCATTTAATTACCTTCTGTAATTTTATAAATTGATAACGTGATGGATATGAAATTTTTCTTTCCCAGCTACATAAGTCAACTGGACTTATCTTTAAAATTTTGGCAGCTTTCTTTTGGGATATTTTCTTGCTTTGTCTCCACTGAAGTATTTTTGTGGGGTAATCAGAAAATATAAAAGAATAGTAGCTATCATAAAATATTGTAGGGGATAGGCTGGCGGTATTACATATAGAGTCTAATATTTCAGGTCTTAAAAAATTATTGTCCAAAGACTCTAGGGTGCAGCAATCACAAACTACGTTAATAGTGTTGTTTATCTTACTTTGTTCTATTTTGTTTTTAATCATTTTAGGAACATAAGTTGAGGTGAACACATACTTTAGATATGATTTTTCTAAATTAAATTCATAAGAATAAGTTGATGCTCTTTGGTACAACGAGCAGATGTGTACTTGCGTGAA
>DHIM01000060.1 GCA_002403785.1 Clostridium sp. UBA4746 | reverse complement strand
AGATGTGTATAAGAGACAGAATATATACACTTAAGGTTTCTCTTATGAGGGGGGATAAACTTAATGAATGAACAGATAGTAGGAATAGATTTAGGATCATCAAAAATATGCGGAGCAGTTGGTAATATTGGTAGTAATGGAAAACTTCAGATTATAGGCATTACATCAGTGGTATGTAGTGGTTTAAATAAATCAGTTGTAATAGATATTGATAGTACGGCTGAAGCTATAAAACAATGTATCACACAATTAGAGCGTATGACAGATACACAAATCAGTGAGGGGTATATATCATTACCTGGAGGGATATGTGAACTGGTAAGAAATACAGGTATGATTGCAATATCTTCTGAAGACAGAGAAATTAAACAGAATGACGTGGACAGGGTAATTGAAGCAGCTAAACTTATCTCAGTTCCATCAGATAAAGAAATAGTAGGAGTTGAGCCTGAACAATATATTGTTGATGGATATGACAATATAAAAGATCCTAGAGGAATGAGTGGAGTAAGGCTTGAAGTAGAAGGACAAGTTGTCATGGCTCAATCTACAGTGGTTAGTAATTTATTGAAAAGTGTTAAGAGAGCTGGGATTAAAGTTAGTGGTATAGTACTTCAACCATCAGCTATATCTGAGGCTGTACTTAGAAAAGAAGAGAAGGATATGGGTATAGCCCTTGTAGATGTTGGAGCTCAGACTATTGATATTTCTATTTACAAAGGTGGTAAATTAAAATATACTTCGATTGTTCAATTAGGCGGAGACAACATAACTAATGATATATCAGTTTGTCTAAAAGTTCCTTTTAGTGAAGGCGAAAGATTAAAGCTTAAATATGGAAGTCTCGTTAAAGGAAAAGGAGACGACGTCCATAAAATAAGAGTTAAGGATTCTTATAATAATTTGATGGAAATTGATAATAATTTATTAGTTGATATAATTCATGCTAGAGTAGAAGAATTATTACAGCTAATTAAAAGAAATTTATTAAATAGTGGATTTTATAAAGAAATTTCGGGTGTAGTTATAGTTGGTGGTGGTATATCTTTATTTAGAGGTACTAATGAGTTAAGTAAAGAGGTGCTAGATAAATCTGTTAGAATAGGTTCTCCAGAGTATGTAGGGGCAGCTAGCCCTATATATGTTACTGCAGTAGGAATAGTTATACAAGCTGTTTATAATCTTAAAACTAGTAATAGTTCATCTGAAGAATTAGATGAACAATCGTATGATAACAAATGGTCAAAAAACCAAAATAAAAAGGGGAAAAACAGATTTGCATCAAAAGTTAAAGGTTTTTTTGCAGATTTTTTCTAAAGAGGAGGTAGTGTTGTGCTAGATTTTGATGTTGATGTTCAAGAATTTGCTCAGATTAAGGTAATTGGGTGTGGAGGCGGAGGAAATAATGCTATAAACAGAATGATTATTGAGGGTCTTAAAAATGTAGAGTTTATAGCTATAAATACAGACAAACAAGCTTTAATTCTTTCCCATGCGGTTCAAAAAATTCAAATTGGTGATAAACTAACTAAGGGTCTAGGAGCAGGAGCTAATCCGGAAATAGGCATGAAAGCAGCAGAAGAAAGTAAAGAAGAAATTTCTCAAGCAATAAAGGGAGCAGATATGGTATTCATTACTGCAGGTATGGGAGGTGGCACAGGTACTGGCGCTGCACCTGTGGTCGCAGAAATTGCTAAATCCATGGGAATATTAACGGTAGGAGTTGTAACAAAACCATTCCCATTTGAAGGCCGAAAAAGAATGATTCATGCTGAAATGGGAATAAAGACTCTTAAAGAAGTAGTAGATACATTAGTAACGATTCCAAATGAAAGATTATTAACCATGGTAGATAAGAAAACAACACTAATGGATTCTTTTAAAATGGCAGATGATGTATTAAGACAAGGTATACAAGGTATATCCGATTTGATCACTATACCTGGTCTTGTAAATCTAGATTTTGCAGATGTGAGAACAATAATGCTTGCTAAAGGCCTTGCACATATGGGCGTTGGTAAAGCTTCAGGGGATAATAGAGCCCAAGAGGCCGCTAAACAAGCTATCTCAAGTCCATTACTCGAAACTTCTATAGTTGGTGCTACTGGTGTACTTTTAAATATTACTGGTGGAATGGACCTAGGATTACTTGAAATAAATGAAGCAGCGGAGATTGTACAAGGAGCAGCTGACCCAGATGCTAATATTATATTTGGTGCAGTTATAGATGAAAGTCTAAAAGATGAAATAAGAATAACAGTTATTGCAACTGGTTTTGAAAATGACAAAGTAATGCAAAATAAAACTGCACTAAAATCTAAAGTAAAAGAAGCGGTTAAACCTATTGAAGAAGTTGCGTCTACTAGAGAGTCTACTAGAGATTATGAAGACTCAGATTTAGAAATTCCAGCTTTTTTAAGAAGACAAAGCAAATAATATATAGTAAAGTGCCGTTTTGGCACTTTATTTGCGTTTAGGACAAATTTAAACGCTTATTGGACATATTCTTCTATGGAATCTAATTACGTTAGCTAAAGCTGTTTTTAAAGGCTTTAGCTAACGTAATTAATTTATAGGAAATGTGCCCTTTTTTAATACATATGTATTAAAAATAATATGGGAACTAGTGACGTTTTATAGAAGAATAAAAATATAATCATGTGGTAAAAAATGACAAATTTTTACTTCCATAAGTTATATAATAATTTCAAAGGAGGAGGAGTAAGTGATAGTATATGTAGATGTTCTTATATTAGTTAATTTTATAGTTAATCTGTTCATATTGCATGTTACTGTTCAAACATTAAGAAAAAGAGTAAAGCTTATTTGGATGTGTGTATCAAGTTTAGTAGGCAGCCTATATGTCTTAACTGTATTGTATCCAAAACTTATATACTTAACATACTTTCCTTTTAAAATACTGATATTAATTGCGATGATTCTAATTGCTTTTAGAGAAAAGAATATTTTATTTAATATTAAGGCTTCTCTAATCTTTCTATTATATTCAATTCTTTTAGCTGGAATGTGTTTATTTATACAAATGAATAGTAGTAAAG
>DHIM01000383.1:18196-18554 GCA_002403785.1 Clostridium sp. UBA4746 | reverse complement strand
TTTGAAAAGTGTTTCAAAAAAGCTCACAAATACATTAAGAGAAGATGATACTATCTGTAGAGTTGGGGGGGACGAGTTTCTTATTTTAATTAAAAATTTAAAAAAAGATCAAAATATCAGGAAAATATCAGAAAAAATTCTTAACATTTTTAAAAAGCCATTTATAATAAATGACCACGATTTGTTTATAACTACTAGTATTGGGGGAGCTATTTATCCCGTAGATGGTCAAGATGTAGAAACACTAATAAAAAACGCTGATATTGCAATGTATAAGGCAAAAGAAGAGGGGAAAAATAATTTTCAACTTTGTACTCCAATTATTAAAGATAAAGTGATTGAAGAAATGAAGTTAACA
>DHIM01000383.1:10549-17987 GCA_002403785.1 Clostridium sp. UBA4746 | reverse complement strand
AAGTTAACAAATAGTTTATATCATGCACTAGAGCGAAATGAACTAGAATTATATTATCAACCTCAAGTAAGTGTAATATCAGGAGAAATCATTGGTCTAGAAGCATTAATTAGGTGGCATAATACAAAATTAGGATTAGTGAATCCGGGGGATTTTATATATATAGCTGAAAAGACTGGTTTGATATTGCCTATTGGTGAATGGGTAACGAGAAGTGCCTGTAGTCAAAACAAAGCATGGCAGGATGCGGGTATATTAAATGTGCCAATAGCAGTCAATCTTTCAGTAAATCAATTTCAAAACATAAAAATAGTTGAAGACATTACTAAAATTTTAAAGGAAACAGATCTAAATCCAAATGACTTGGAACTAGAAATAACAGAAAATATAATTATGAAAGACCCAGAATATGTAATTGAATCTTTAAAACAATTAAAAAAAATTGGAGTAAAAATTGCAATAGACGATTTTGGTACAGAATATTCCTCTTTAAACTATATTAAGCAACTACCAGTAGATAAAATAAAAATAGACATGTCATTTGTTAGAGGAATAAATAAAAACCATAAGGATGAAGCAATTATTAACGTTATAATTGTATTAGCTAAAAATCTAGGATTAAAGGTAATTGCAGAAGGCGTGGAAACAAAGGATCAGCTAGATTTTTTGAGGAAACAGATGTGCGATGAAATACAAGGTTATTACTATTATAAACCGATGCCTGCGAATCAAATAGAAGAACTAATGAGAAGAATTTAGTGATATTACTGGTTCATTTAAAAAAGATTTAAAAAAGATTTAAAAAAGATTTTAAAAAATTTAATATCTAAATCAACTTTTTAATAGTATAAAATATGCTACTATATATAATAATGATAAAAAATCAAACTTAACTTCAGAAAAAGAACTTTTGTATTTTATTTGCAGTTAGAAAAGAATTCATTTGAAAAATACAAAAACTATTGTGCATTTTTGAAATGTATTTATATGGGTGCAAAAAGACTGAATATCTTATAAAAGAAGAAAGAAAATAGATGCTTTATATTTTAAATAAATTTTATGAATTAAAAAGGGGGGAATTAATAATGAATAAAAAAACGCCTGTATTATTTATTGGACACGGAAGTCCTATGAATGCAGTGCTAAATAATGAATATACAGAAGCTATAAGTAAATCAACGCAAAACATACCAAAACCAGAAGCAATTTTAGTGATTTCTGCCCATTGGGAAACTAATGGTACTTTTATTACGGCTTCGGATTCGCCTGAGCAGATTTATGATTTTTATGGTTTTCCAGAAGAACTCTATAATCTTAAATATAACCCGACTGGCTCCAAAAAATATGCTGAAATGGTTGTGCAGGAACTAAAGGATTCGAAGGTTATGCTCACTGAAAAATGGGGACTGGACCATGGTGCTTGGTCTGTGCTGTCACATATGTATCCTAAGGCTGATATTCCAGTATTCCAAATGAGTTTAAATCGATTGGGTGATGAGCAGTATCATTACGACCTTGGCAAAAAACTATCAAAGCTACGCGAAAAGGGAATTTTAATAATAGGAAGTGGAGATATAGTTCATAACTTAAGAATAATGGATTATGATATGAATGCAACCCCATTTGAGTGGGCATCTGAATTTGATAACTATATTTGCGATGCTATTGTAAATAGAAAACATAATAATATTATATCTTATCAAAAACTAGGTAAAAGTGCTCAATTATCTGTACCTACTAAAGAGCACTACTTGCCATTACTTTATATAGCTGGTTTGCAGGAAGATTCTGATGAAGTTAAATTTATATATAAGGGTATACAACATAGTTCTATGTCTATGACCAGTATACAAATAGGATAAAACAATAAAAATGGTGTAGAATAAAATCTATACCATTTTTATTGAATCATTATTTATAAGCTACCTTTATATTTAGTAGAGTTATGTATGGTATAATAAAACAAATGAAAAAGCTGTGAAGTATTACTTCACAGCTTTTATTATTAAAGTAAAGGGGGGACTTCGCTCTAATTTATCAGTTACTAAGTTAACAATAACATAAAGTTGTGAAGTTACAATGAAGAAAGAATAAAGTAGTTGTTAACTATAAACATATATTAATTTTCATATGGTCTAAACATAATTATGTTAGAAATATAAACATCAAAAATAGCCGGCAGAGTCAAAGGCTTTAAATATTAGGTGACATTATGGGAAAAACGAGTATAATTAATTCAACACTAATTTATGATAGTGGTAAACTGATAGAAAAATTATAATTGAAATAAAGTGCCTAATAAAAATGAAAATGTTATAGAAATTTAAAAATAATATGCATTATTTTTTATCATTATCAGCAGTTATAAATAACATTATCAATATGATATACATATAAAAAACAATAAAAAGAAAGGATATTAATTAATGGATTTTTTCATAAAAGGTGTTACATAGGAGGAAAGATTATGGAAGTTATAGTTACAAAGTTTGGTGGCAGTTCATTATGTGATAGTAATCAATTTAAAAAAGTTAAGGATATAGTATTGGCAGATAATAGACGGTGTTATGTTATACCATCAGCTCCAGGTAAGAGGGGTAAAGGTGATTATAAAATTACAGATCTCTTATATTTATGCCACCAACATGCGAAAAAATCATTGCCATTTGATGAATTATTAAAATTAATTGATGAAAGATATACTTTTTTGTGTAGGGAATTAAAACTTTCCCTTGATATGTCAAAATATTTAGTCGAGCTTAAAGAAGAAATAATTAATGGAGCTTCAGAAGATTTTGTAGCAAGCCGGGGAGAATATTTAAATGGTTTAATGTTAGCTGAATATTTGGGATATGAATTTATTGATGCAGCTGATATTATTATTTTCAAGAAAAGTGGACGTTTGGATGAGGTTGCAACCTATGACGCTGTAAAGAATATACTGTCAAAAGTCAAAAAAGCAGTAATACCAGGATTTTATGGTGCATCTCCCGACGGTAGAATAAAAACATTTTCAAGAGGTGGCTCAGACATTACCGGGGCAATAATTGCCAGAGGCGTAGGTGCAATAGTTTATGAAAACTGGACAGATGTGTCAGGGTTCTTAATGGCGGATCCAAACATTGTTGATGATCCTAAACCTATTAAAGAGGTAACTTACAAAGAACTTAGGGAACTATCATATATGGGGGCAAATGTTTTTCATGAGGAGGCAATTTTCCCAGTTAAAAATGATGGAATTCCAATTAATATAAAAAACACTAATGATCCTTTAGGCAAAGGAACCTTTATTCTAAATGTTAAATCAGAAGGCAAACCTGGAAGTATTACAGGAATAGCAGGAAAAAAAGACTTTACAGTTATAGCGATTGAAAAGACACTTATGAATAGGGATATAGGATATTGTCGCAGGATTCTTTCAGTTCTTGAAAGCAATAATGTAGCATTTGAACATATTCCATCAGGTATAGATTCAATTTCACTAGTAATTGACGATTCAGAACTTGACAATAAAATCCATAAAATACTCGAGGAAATAGAATATCAGTGTAGCCCAGATTCAATAATAGTCCATCCTAATATGGCACTTATAGCAGTTGTTGGAGAAGGTATGATAAAAACTAAAGGAATATCTGCTAAAGTATTTAGTGCGTTATCAAAATGTAATATAAATATTAGAATGATTAATCAAGGATCAAGTGAACTAAGCATCATTATTGGCGTAGAAAACGATGATTTTGAAAATACAATTAGGGCAGTTTATAAAGCCTTTGATAATTAGTTATCATCTGTGAAAATGCAATAATAAGTTTAAAGTTTAAAGTTTAAAGTTTAAAAGGAGGAAATTAATATGGAAAAGGTGAAAATAGCAATTTTGGGTTTTGGAAATGTTGGAACAGGTGTGTGGAAAATATTACAAGAAAATAAAAAAGAAATAATGAAACGCTCTAACTGCCAAATAGAGGTGGCTAAAATACTAGTAAATGACATAAATAAAAAAAGAGATATTGCTATATCTAAGGATATATTAACAGATAATATTGATGATATTATAAATGACGAGAGTATAAAAATTGTGGTTGAACTTGTTGGTGGACGAGATGAGGCTAAGCAGTACATGATACGTGCAATGAAGGCTAAAAAACATATTGTAACTGCTAATAAATTAGTTATTGCAAATTGGGGGGAAGAGTTATTTAAGATTGCTGATGAGGAGAATGTTTTATTTTATTATGAGGCAAGTGTGGCTGGCGGAATTCCAATAATACGTGAAATTAATGAAAGTCTTACTGCAAATAGAATACAGCAAATAATTGGAATTATAAACGGAACAACTAATTATGTATTAAGTAAAATGACAATAGAGGGACTTAGCTTTGAGCAGGCATTAAAAGAGGCTCAAGAAAAAGGGTATGCTGAAGCAGATCCAACCTCTGATGTTGAGGGCTATGATGCTGTATATAAGCTTGCTATAATGGCTTCACTATCATTTGGAACAAAGGTAGATCATGATTGCATTTACAGAGAAGGAATAAGCAAAATTAGTGCTGTTGATATAGAATATGCTAAGAAATTTGGTTATACTATAAAACTTCTAGCAATAGCAAAGGAAGAAAATAACAAATTAGAGTTAAGGGTACATCCAACCTTAATACCATCAAGTCACCCAATGGCAAATGTAAATGATGCATTTAATGCAATTCTTATAAAAGGAAATGCAGTTGGGGAACTAATGCTTTATGGACAAGGAGCAGGAGACATGCCAACTGGAAGTGCAGTTGTAGGAGATATAATATCTATATTAAGAAACAATGTAAAGCCATCTGAATTAAAAGCCCTTAATGATGATGCTGACTTTAAAGAAATAAAAGAATCAGGGGAAAATGAATCAGAATTTTATATCAGACTTAATGTTAAAGATAAAGCAGGCGTTTTAGGAGATACAGCTGCAATATTTGGGAGTAATAATGTTAGCATTACATCCATTACTCAAGATGTAGTTCATAAAGACCATGTACTACTAGCCTTTATTACTCATAAAAGTGCAGAAAAGAACGTAAGCAATTCACTCAAAAAAATAGAAGGACTTGAAAATGTCAACGAAATAGAAAGTATAATAAGAATAGAATCATTTAATTAAAAACACATACAGTAGGTAGTAACATAAATATGCAATTAATATGCAAATTTTATATGTTAGAACAAAGCAAAAACAACCAACAATTTGTTGGTTGTTTTAATAAAAAGGAGTATAACAAAATGAAAAATCAAATTATTGCAGAAGTTCAAAGTATAAAAGAAAGACTATGGGAAATAAATGATTACATTTATTATAACCCAGAATTAGGTGATGAAGAATTTAAGGCTGTTGAAAAATTGACATCTTTATTGTCGGAATATTCTTTCAAAGTTAAAATTGGTATAGCAAATAGAAAAACTGCATTTAAAGCAGTATATAATAGCGATTTAAAAGGACCGACTATTGCTTTTTTGTGTGAATATGATGCATTACCAGGAATAGGGCATGGCTGTGGACACGACATGATTGGCACAATTAGTATTGGTGCAGCGATAGGTTTAAGCAAAGTAATAGGACAAGTAGGTGGTAAAATAGAGGTTTATGGAACCCCTGCTGAGGAGACAAATGGTGCAAAAATTGACATGGCTAAGCAAGGAGTATTTGATAATGTTGATGTTGCTATGATGATGCACCCATATGGTAAAACATGCAAAAGCGGGCCGGCATTGGCAATGGAAGCACTACAGTTTGACTTTACAGGAAGGTCTAGTCATGCAGCAAGTTCACCTGAAAAAGGAATTAATGCTTTGGATGCAGTTATATTAATGTTTAATGGTGTAAATGCCTTAAGGCAGCATGTTACGCCCGATGTACGGATACATGGAATTATAAGTGAAGGGGGCAAAGCTGCTAATATAGTTCCAGACAAGGCTGTTGCGAAATTTTATGTAAGAGCTCTGAAAAAAAGTTACTTAAAAGAAATAATTCAAAAAGTAAAAAATATTGCCAGTGGTGCAGCACTTATGACCGGGGCAAGTTTGGAAGTTAGTTTATATGAATCCCCATTTGATGATATGAATACAAATGAGAATCTATCTGAATCATTTAATGAAAATTTGAGAATGCTTGGCATAACAGATATTAATCCACCAGAGAATATTGGATCCTTAGATATGGGCAATGTAAGCTATATTGTGCCGTCTATACATCCATTACTTGGAATAGGTAATCCAGACTTAAGCTTACATACGCAGGAAATGGCTAAAGCGACAATTACTGAGAAGGCGCATAAGTCATTAATTACAGGTTCTATGGCACTTGCTTGCACAGGGTATGATGTTATTACAAATAGTGAATTGCTTTCTAAGATAAAAAAAGAGTTTGCTGAAAGTAAAATAAAAATTAGCTAATAAAGGCCTGCTATTTGTTGCTGCATTAATGTTTATTTTCTCTGTAGGTGGTTCTTTAATAGGAATGGCCGAAGAAAATTTAATTTATATACCGCTTATAATCCACCTTGCACTAGCACTTGGATACGATGTTATAACAGGAACAGCAATAGTTTTAATGGGTGCGGGAATTGGGTTCACAACAGCTGTTATGAATCCGTTTACGGTTGGTATAGCACAGAGTATTGCTAAACTTCCAATGTTCTCAGGGATAGGAGTGAGATTATTTTTATATATTATCATGTATGACTCATGTTTCAAGTATGTGCAGTTTTGGACAGATGAGAGAAGCACTGTCTATTATTGATTACTATAGGGTCCAAGGGTTTGATATAGGAGTTGATAACTATCCGTATTACGCATACTGCACGTTTATCGGATCAGCTTGCTTTGATGATGGATTTTTAAAAAAATATACCTAGAACCTCTAAAGAAACCTATAGGAATTGAATATGTAGTTATTGGAGGAGAGATTGCTCTAAAACATGGTAACATTGTAAATAGTAGACTTGGAAAATCAATAAGAAAGTAACTATTGCATAAATGATTAAAGTTGATCCACTTTAGATAGATATATTGAAAATTGATCCTTAAAGGTTCGTAAGGTATATTAATATTTTTATAAAAATAGGGTAGTATCAGCATCCGTGAGGATGAGGGTACTGCCCTATTTAAAGGCTAAAGAAAACCACATAAAGAGAATATATTGGAAATAAGTACATATTTTTTTATCCATAGTTGATGTTAAATAATATTCTGCTTTTAGAATTGCTAAATATGTGTAGTTCTAAGGAATTGTAGAGTATTATAATTTTTTGTATTCAAACAATCCATTATAGGTATAAATAACTTGATTAATCACAAAATAGTGGAGTGGAGGATGATTTAATGTTAAACTCAATTAAAAAAATTTTCTCGTTAAGTGAAGATAAAAATAAAAATCAAGCTATAAGTAATAACAGCATAGAAG
>DHIM01000383.1:7316-10456 GCA_002403785.1 Clostridium sp. UBA4746 | reverse complement strand
ACATAGAAGAATATAAAAAATTGAAAGTTTCAAATAGATTAGAGGAAAATATAAAAAATATAAAAAATATTTTTGATAAATCTACTGATTTAATTATAAGAGAATTCAAGATTGCAAGTAATCCAAAATTCGGTGCTATTCTTGTGTATATAGATAATATGATAGAAAAAACAATATTTGAAGAATCTATTATAGAAAGATTGATAAATAAAAAGGTTGAATATTCCTATCCTCCTAATAGTAAGGAGTATTCACAGTACTTACTAGGGATAATTGATAACAATATATATCAAGACATAAGCAGAGTTGTGGATTCAATATTAGACGGTAAAGTTGTTTTATTTGTAGATGGAATAAATGAAGCAATGATAATTGATATAAACAACCCTCCTGGTAGGGATGTGGAGGAACCTAAATCCGAAACTGTTTTGAGAGGTCCCAGGGAAGGATTTACAGAATCTATTAGTTCCAACATAACGCTTTTAAGAAAGAAAATCAAGAGCACAAATTTTAAAATGGAAGAATTTAGAATAGGAAGAGAGACTAAAACAAAAGTTACAATTGTCTATCTTTCAAATATAGTTAATCCTAAGATAGTAAACGAGGTAAAAGAAAGGATAAATAAAATTGATATAAACTCAGTATTGGAATCAAACTATATAAAAGAGTACATAGGAGATGAGCCTACAAGTAATTTTCCTACGGTATATAGTACAGAAAAGCCAGATGTGATAGCAGGGAAGCTACTAGGAGGCCGTATTGCCATTTTAACTGATGGAACACCTTTAGTTTTAACTGTCCCTTCAATTTTTATAGAATTTTTTTTAAATAATGAGGATTATTATTTGAAATTTATTGCAGCTACATTTAATAGATGGATTAGATATATTGCATTTGTTATATCCACGACCTTACCAGGATTATACGTAGCCATAACAACATTTCATCCGGAGCTTATTCCAACTCCTTTTATAGTAAGTTTAATAAAAAGCCGTTCTGGTGTACCTTATCCAGCTTTAGTTGAGTGCTTATTAATGTTAAGTGTCTATGAGTTACTTAGGGAAGCTGGTATTAGGATGCCAAGGGCGCTTGGACAGACGATAAGTGTTGTTGGTGCATTGGTGTTAGGTCAGGCAGCAGTTGAAGCAGGTCTTGCTAGTACAGCTATGGTTATAGTGATATCTATTACAGCATTATCTTCATTTGCTTTACCATCTACAGATATGAGTTTGGCACTTACATATCCAAGAATAATACTTCTTGTTCTTGGTGGAACACTGGGGCTTGTAGGCCTTAACTGTGGAATGATAATACTGTTTTTGAGATTAACATCATTAAGGTCCTATGGTGTTCCATATTTAAGCCCTATGGCTCCATTTCAAGGAAAAAAAATGACAGATATATTTATAAGAAGCCCCTTATTGACAAAGTTTAAGAAATCCTGGTTTAGTAGAAGGAAGAATAGTACGCGTAGATAACCTGCTTTATTAAGAACTTTTATAAAGAGAACAAAAGTTAAACTAAAAAAAATGAGGAGTAGTTTATGAAAAGATTTATTTCTATTTTCATATTGGTCATGATTTCAATCTTTACAACTAGTTGTAAGGGAACAAAAGAGGAACTTGATAAACTGGCTGTAGCTGTGGCAATAGGATATGATATAACATCTGATGGTAAATATATGTTAACTGCACAGATATTAAATCCACAAAAGGACTCAAGTGGAGGTATGATGGGAAAAAAAGCTGGAAGTCAGCAGAAAGCTACAGATGTAGTGGTTTTTAACACTATTGGTGATAGTATATCTGATTGTAAAGGTCAACTAACTACAAAGCTTGGAAAGGAACTAAATTATGATCATATAGAATTTGTAGTAGTAGGCAGGCAACTGGCAGAGTCAGGCATAGACATGGTCTTAGATGCTGTACTAAGAGGTTATAAAATGAGACCAGATATTCCATTGCTTGTAACAAAAGGTAATGCTTTCGACATTATAAGGGCGACCTCAGTTCATGAGAAAATTCCTGCGAGTGAAGTGACCAATATATTAAGGTTACAATCCAGTTTTGGTTTCACAAATGTCGTTTCAATCTTAGATTTTGCTAATTCTTTAGCTAGTAAGACAAAATCACCTGTAGCAGGTGTTATTAATTTGAGTAAAAATAATGATTCAGATGAAACATTTGAAGTGGTTGGCACTGCAGTCTTTAAGAAAGATAAGCTCATAGGATTTATGGACATGAACGAAACACGAGGTATGCAATGGATAAATGGTAAGGTTAAATTTGGTTACATAACAACTTTATCACAAGATGAAGGTAGGATAACTTTTCAGATTATTAGATCAAATAGTAAAATAAAATCCTCAATAAAAACTGATTCATATACAATTATTATAAAAGTAAAAGAAGAAAGCATTATAGGTGAGATGACAGGTAATCTAGATCCAATGAAGACACCTGACATAATGAATAGATTAGAAATCATACAGGATGATGCTATAACTAATGAAATCAAGTTAGCTATAAATATAGCACAAAGAAAATTTAATGCAGATGTTTTTGGATTTGGAGAAATGATACATAGAGATTATCCTAAAGAATGGACTTATATGGAGGGACGATGGAAGGATATATTTCCTAATTTAAATATCGAGATAAAGGTAATTTCTAGTTTAAAGAGACCTGGATATATATCTAAACCTATAGAGTGATAGAAAAATCTTTGATGAAGGGGGGAACTTAAGTGAAAACAAAAATATCAGCTTATCAACTCTTTAGTGCCATTGTGATGGTTCCCTATGGAACTGCAGCACTTTTCCTGCTAACCCCTGAAGCAAAGCAAGATGCATGGATATCAATGCTTATTTATATAATTCCAGGCATTATTCTGCAACTTATTTATGTTAAATTATGGGAAAAATATCCTAAAGATACTATAGTTACATATATGCCTAAAATTTTTGGAAAAGTAATAGGATATACATTGAGTATAATATTTATTGTTTATTTTGCTTATGAAGCTGCAAGAGGAACAAGAGATATTATTGAAATCATACTAATTGCTGTAATGCCTAGAATGTCAATGTACATAATTGGAATAGTACTTATGTCTACAGTTATATATGGAACATACACTGG
>DHIM01000383.1:0-7088 GCA_002403785.1 Clostridium sp. UBA4746 | reverse complement strand
TTCTTGAAAAAGGTATATTTTCTGTTATAAAAGAAGGGTGGAAACTCATTACTTTTCCATATGGTGAGACTATATTACTAGCTATGCTATATCCATCTGTCACTGAATCATCAAGAGTAAGAAAATCAGCGGTGTTAGCTATTATAATTTTAGGAATACTCCTATCGTTAAACACTATATTGTTTATATCAACACTGGGGGTAAATTTTGCAACTACTTCACTCTTCCCCCTTCTTCAGACCTATCGCATAATTAAAATAGGAGAGACCTTTAATAGATTGGGTATATTTTTTATTATCTTTATGGTAATAGGTGGGTTTATTAAGGTAAGCTTTTTTATGTATGGATCTATGTTAGGTATCTCTCAACTAATAAAATTAGATGACACTAAATATTTAGCTCTACCTTTGGGTATCGTGGTTTTTATTACTTCACTGGTAATAGCTCCAAATTATCCCAAGCATATATATATAGGTAATGTTTTAACACTTAAATATATCCTTTTACCATTAGCGGTAATAATTCCTGTCATTGCATTAATTGTGTATTATTTAAAAGCTCTGTTAAAAAAACGAATATAATATATATAAGGATCTATAATTGGATATGGCAAGGATTAATGATTTTAATCATTAATCCTTGCCATACCCATATCTGATGTATACTAATACAACATTGAGATTCATGAAAAGAAAAAAATGCTTATTCACACTTAAATAATTTTCTGGCGAATTTTACAGTTTGAGTTGCGTCTTTTGCATAATAATCTGCTCCTATCATTTTTGCATACTCTTCATTTAAAACTGCCCCTCCAACAAGAACCGTGCAGTCTAGGTTATTATCCCTAAGAGCTTTAATTGTTTCCCCCATGCTTCTCACAGTTGTAGTCATAAGTGCACTTAAACCAACTAATTTAATATTACCCCTTCGTACTGCATCAACGACTACATCTTCATGTACATCCTTACCGAGGTCTATTACATCAAAACCATAATTTTCGAGTAGAATTTTAACTATATTTTTTCCTATATCATGAATATCGCCTCGAACAGTTGCAAGGACAATTGTGCCTTTACTTAGTTTTTTCTCAGTGCTTGCCATCATTCTTTCTTTAATTATCTCAAAAGATTTTTTTACTGTTTCCGCAGATTGTAATAATTGAGGAAGAAATATTTCTCCACTTTCATATTTTTGCCCTACAATATCAAGTGATGGGATTAAGTAGGTATTTACAACTTCCATTGCTGGCATTGTTTTTAAAAGTTCTTTTGTTATTTTTGATGCCTCTTCCTTCATACCATCAATAATAATGCTACCTAAATCTTTAGTTGTACCAATTCCTTTAGTTGTTGATTTTCCTTCAAAGGATGAATAAACATCTATATATTTCTTTGATGCAATATCTTTATTCCATAAAACATTAAATGCATTAATTGTGGACATCATATCCTCAGATAGAGGATTGAGTATTGGTGCATCAAGGCCAGCAGTTAATGCCGCAGCTAAAAATGTTCTATTTAATATCCCTCTTTGTGGTAAACCAAAGGATACATTACTTACACCAAGAGTAGTTTTAACCCCAAGTGTGCTTTTAACAAGTTCAACTGCTCGAATAGTCTCCTTGACTTCACTTTGCTGAGCTGATGCAGTTAAAACAAGACAATCTATTATAATATCTGACTTATCTATTCCATATTCCTGCGCACGACGTACAATTTTAGTAGCAACTTTAAGTCTTCCTTCAGCCGTTTTTGGAATTCCGTCCTCATCAATTGTGAGGCCTATTACACATGCACCATATTTTTTAACTATTGGAAATATGGAATCCATTATTTCGTCTTTACCATTAACAGAATTTATGAGTGATTTACCATTATATATTCTAACTGCTGCTTCAATTACGTCACTTCGTACACTATCAATTTGAAGGGGAAGATTAACCACACTTTGTAGTTCTTTAATTGTTCGAACCATAACCTCAAGCTCGTCAATTTCAGGTAGCCCCACATTAACATCTAGTATATCTGCGCCTGCATCTCTTTGATTAATAGCTTCTGTAAGTATATAATCTAAATTGTTATTTTTTAAAGCCTCTTTAAGCTTTTTTTTGCCTGTAGGATTAATTCGCTCACCAATAACTCTTATTTCTTCTCCAAGTACTATTGTTAAGGATGGTGAACTAACAGCTGTAATTCTTTTAACATCACGTTTAACAGGCGTTAATTTTATGATCTCATCCTTTATAGATTTTATGTGCTCACAAGTGGTTCCACAGCAACCTCCAAGTAGTGTAACACCCATTTCTGCCATGATTTTTGCATATCGTGCAAATTCGTGTGCATGAACATCATAAACTGCCTCACCGTTTTTAAGTTTAGGAAGACCCGCATTGGGTTGAACTATAACTGGGAGGCTTGAGTACTTAAGGATTTCTGTGATTATTGGAAGCATTTCATTTGGTCCTAGGGAACAATTTACCCCAAGTGCATCCACTCCAAGGCCTTGAATTACATTAACCATAGTTATTGGGTCCGTGCCCGTTAAGGTTCTTCCATTATCTTGATAAGACATTGTACAGATTACTGGAAGGCTGCTATTTTCTTTTGCTGCAAGAATAGCGGCTTTCGATTCATAAATATCAGACATTGTCTCAATGAGTATTATATCTGCACCTTCTCTAGTACCTATTTTAATTTGCTCTGCAAAAGTCTCATATGCATCATTGAATGATAATGTTCCAAGGGGCTCCATCAACTGACCTATGGGCCCAATATCAAGTGCAACAAGTTTATCACCAGCAGCGCGTCGTGCTATTCTCACAGCACTTTCCACAATATCTTCTACGCTGTATAATGTATTTTTAAGTTTATATCTATTTGCACCAAATGTATTAGTGGTTATGACATCGCTACCTACACCTAGGTATTCTAAATGTATTTTTTTAATTATTTCTGGGTGTAATATATTGTAGCTTTCTGGTAATTCACCTCTCTGAATTCCATATTTTTGGAGCATTGTTCCCATAGCACCGTCAAATAATAAAAAATCATTAAAATTTATTTTTTTACTCACAACATCCACCATCCTTTCTGAATTCACAACCTACATTTTTACAACGTGCGCAACCAGTATGATTTTTTAGACTTGCAACTTTGCTAAGCCCTATAAGTGCGGTTACTGATTTCCTTGGTAGCATAATACTATTTTCAGTAATAGATAGTCCTATTTTTTTATAAGCATCCAATACATTTAATATTTCTGAGCCATTATCAATAGCGAAGTCTCCATAACCTGGACTATATCTAGTTGTAATATGTAAATTATCCTTTAATGCGTTTTTCATAATTTCATCTTGGAGTTTATCACATAAATATTCTATTGCTGTGCTTGCACAGGCATCCATAATTACACCCTTTGTTATATCAAATCTTGAGTAGTAAGCAAGTTTGCTATCTACTTCAGTTCCTAAGGTTGCAGCCATAACTACACACTTTTCACAGTTGAATAGAAGATCTTTTATGTCTTTATCTTTTAAAATTAGAGTACTACCTAAGAGGAAAATTTGATCGTTTTTTCTTTCAATATCAAAAATTTCATATACAGAACTTTCTCTACATAATTCAATTGTCTCTTGAGCGCAAATATCAATTAGATCAGTCATAGTTTTATCTATTTTTTGATTTTTATAGCCCAAATATCTTAATACTTCTTTCTTATCAATTTCCATAGCAGACTCCAATCAGTTTTATATTAGAATAAAGTATAAATACAATAATTGCAAATATATTATTTATTAATTACATTTAATAGATATACGTTTGTATTGACATTCAATTCTACATGAGTTACAATAAAAAACAAATAAAATTTAATATATTTCTTATTTAGAGAGGTGGAGGGACTGGCCCTATGAAACCCGACAACCGATATTCTTATTTGAATATAAAGGTGTCAATTCCTGCAGAACGTGGTTCTGAGTAATAAGAAAATCAGTTTTTTACGTATAGTAATATAAAAAACTGCTTTCTTACTTGAAAGCAGTTTTTTTATATACAAATAAAAAGCAATGATTTTTTCATAAGAAAAGTAATGATTTTTTCATATAAAAAATAAATACTTATTGTGAATTAGTATATTAAAAAATTATGAGAAGGAGTGTTAATATGAAATATATTGTAGTACTAGGAGACGGGATGGCAGATTATCCTGTAGCACAACTAGATGACAAAACACCGCTTGAGTATGCTAATACTCCTGCTATGGATTACATGGCAAAGCACGGAACACAAGGCTTGGTTAAAACGGTTCCTAAAGGTATGCCTGCAGGAAGTGATACGGCAAACATGGCTGTTTTTGGTTATGACCCATTTGTGTATTACAGTGGACGTTCACCCTTTGAAGCAGCAAGTATGGGAGTTCCAATGCTAGATACGGATATTACTTTTAGATGTAATTTAGTAACAGTCTCTGGTGATGAGCCATTTGATGAAAAGATTATGATAGATCATAGCTCTGATGAAATTACAACTGAGGAGGCAGGGGTATTAATAAAAGCATTAAGTGAGTATTTAGGCACTGAGGCTATTAAATTTTATCCTGGCATTAGCTATAGGCATCTTATGATATGGGATAAGGGACCATATGAGTGGATTCTTACACCACCTCACGATATTCTAGGTCAAAAGGTAAAAGATTATATGCCTAAAGGCCCGGGTAGTGAAATAATAGAGGAAATGACAAAGAGAAGTTATAAATTTTTATCTGAGCATGATATAAATAAAAAGAGAGTAGCAAGGGGACTTAAACCAGCCAATTCAATTTGGGTTTGGGGTGAAGGAAAGAAACCACTTTTATCTAGCTTTTTTGAGAAATATAATTTAAAAGGATCAGTAATTTCTGCAGTTGATTTAATAAAAGGAATAGGAATGTGTGCAGGGATGGATGTTATTGATGTAGAAGGTGCTACTGGAAATATACATACTAATTTTAAAGGTAAAGCAAAAGCAGCATTGAATGAAATGGCAAAGGGTAATGATTTTATATATATTCATGTTGAAGCACCGGATGAATGTGGCCATAGACATGAAATAGAAAACAAATATAAAGCAATAGAGCTTATAGACGACCAAATAATTAAGGTTATTAAAGACGAAATGAAGAGAATAGGTGAAGATTATAGAATGATAATACTCCCTGATCATCCTACACCACTATCTCTCAGAACACATACAAGCGAGCCAGTTCCATTTTTAATATATCAAAGTAATAATGAGAAGGAAAACCTAAATAGCGCTTATAATGAAATCACAGCTAAAGAGACAGGTCTATATTTTCCAGAGGGATATAAGTTAATGGATTATTTTATAAAAGGCTATAAATAAAAAACACACTATATAAATGTAATATATAAAAGGTGAAATGGGAGGAATAATATTATGAAACAAATATATTATAAGAGTACAAGAGGAAATAAAAATGAAGTAAAATCTGCTGAAGCTATTGCGAGGGGATTAAGTGAGGATGGAGGACTTTTTGTACCAACGTCAATACCAAAATTAACCATAGGGCTTGAAGAATTAAGGAATATGGATTATAAAGAATTAGCTTTTACTATAATGAAGGAATTCTTAACTGATTATGATGAAAAAGATTTGTTAGAATCTATAGATAAAGCATATGACGGAAAGTTTGATACGAAAGTTATTGCACCACTTGTTAAGAAGGGAGAAGCATATTTCTTAGAACTATACCATGGACCAACTTTAGCGTTTAAGGATATGGCTTTATCAATATTACCTTATCTTTTAAAAAATGCTGTGAAAAAGTTAAACATTGATAAGGAAATGGTTATTCTTACTGCAACATCTGGGGATACTGGCAAAGCAGCATTAGAAGGTTTTGCAAATGTAGAAGGCACAAAAATAATAGTCTTTTTCCCACAGGAAGGTGTAAGCGCAATTCAAAAAAGACAGATGTTAACGCAAACTGGGGATAACACCTACGTCATAGGAATTGAGGGAAACTTTGATGATGCACAAAACGGAGTTAAGCAGATGCTTACAGATGAGAATCTTCTTAAAAAACTAGATAAAAACAATAAAATGTTCTCATCAGCTAATTCAATAAATATAGGAAGACTAATACCTCAGGTTGTATATTATTTTTATGCATATAATCAGCTCTGTAATATAGGTGACATTAAAATAGGAGAAGAGATAAATTTCTGTGTTCCTACTGGAAATTTTGGAGACATATTAGCGGGATATTACGCAAAGAAAATGGGATTACCAATTAAAAAACTAATATGTGCCTCAAATGAAAATAAGGTTTTATTCGATTTCATAAATACAGGTATATATGACAGAGTGAGAGATTTTGTAATTACTATGTCACCTTCTATGGATATATTAATTTCAAGTAACCTTGAAAGACTTTTATATGCTATAAGTGGTGAAGATTCAAATAAGATAAAAGGTCTTATGGATAAGCTTAAAAAAGATGGTAAATATGAAATTGACGATAACATGAAAAAAGAGTTAAAGGATTTCTTTGGCGGTTATGCAACTGAAGAGGATACTACGAAGGCAATAACGAAGGTTTATAAAACAACTAATTATGTAATGGATACTCACACTGCAGTATCTTATGCTGTATATCAAAAATATTTAGAAGAAACAAAGGATACTACAAAGACCGTTATTGTATCTACCGCTAGTCCATATAAATTTACACCAGATGTTATGAAATCAATAGATAAGAAATATATAGGATTAAATGACTTTAAATTAATAAAGGAACTTAGTAAAATAACAAAGGTCGATATTCCAGCAGGCATAAAGGATTTAGAAACAAGACCTGTGCTTCATAAAACTGTCTGTAAAAAGAATGAAATGCAAATACAAATTGAAAAAATTCTTAACATGTAATTAAGGTAAATTAATTAATAATAAATCAGAAAAGCACTATGAATTATGGTGCTTTTTATATAAATACTTTTTGTTAAAGTAAATAAAATTTTGTTAAATCAAAGTAACATTTTTAAAATTTAAGTAAAAGTGATATATAACTGTCTCTTATACACATCTCCG
>DHIM01000154.1 GCA_002403785.1 Clostridium sp. UBA4746 | reverse complement strand
TTTTGCTTTCCTTATCATCACTACCTCTCTTTTTTTTTTTTTTTTTTTTTTTTTTTTTTTTTTGGTTTTTAAAATACTATACTAACACCAACTTGATAGAGTAACTGATTAATACAGTAGCTATCTAACTATCACATTACTAACTATAGGTGATTTAATGTGTTATAAATAAAATAAAGAACGTGTTTTTTTTAATGAACAACACTATCTACTGTATTATTTTTTCCATTAATATTAATTATTAATTTATGCGGAAGACATACCAATATTTGTCCTGCCTGTGAAACCCAACCTTCTTTTACACATATTTTATTAGGACAATTAGCATCCTTAATTCGTATTTTTCCAGGGAGTACTTCAATTAAATTATAATCTCCTGGTTTAGTGTAGATTTTCCATTCCTTCTGTGATTTTACAGCATTAAGATCTATAGTTTGAATTATTTTATTATCAATTTTAATAACAGCAAAATTGTGAGTACTTTTAATATGTTGCTTATAAATAAGTGTTCCAATTCCACTTATTAAAATTAAAACAATTATTACAATTGCTACTATTTTATCTCCCTTTTTCATAAACAAACTCCCTTTTTATTGGCTATTATCTACTTGTTCAATACTGCAAATAGGTATCCATACACTCCGGAAGACCTTTGGTTATTGGCACTACAAACAACATAAGGATATTGCACTTCTACAAGAACTATTCAATCATTCAACTCCTAGTGTAACGTTAAGGTACATAGGGATAAATCAGGATGCTATGGACCAATCCCTAGAAAACTTTTATTTATAGAAAACTACTGAAAAATTGATTTGCTATTCTTTAAGGGTCTCGCCAACATTTTTCTGAATCACACCAACAGGAATTAAAGAATGACCTAAAGCTAACTAATATCAATACTTATGCTAATCCAACATATGTAATGAAAAGGTGTTTATCATCAATCTGAAGAAAAAGAAAATAGGCATCGCTGCCTTTTGGTTTGGTGTACAATATAAGAATATTGTAATATAATTCTATTTTTATTAGATGTTATTAATTTTTTATAGCAACATATAATTTTTTGAAACTATCTATGGTAGCAAGATAAATATTTGTTATATCATTTATATTATACATTGCAAGATTATTCATAAGCCATTCTTTGTCTACTCCTGATTTAATTAGATTTTCTTCAAATAATTTTCCATCATTAATAATAACCAAAGGTAAGTCTACTGGTTTAGCCAATAAATTCAAATCAGTTGGCGTAACTGGTCTATGAGATTCTTTTTTTATAGTACTAAAATGGCCATTAGGTTCTAGAATTACATATTTAACTTCTGAAATATCGAAAATATTCTTAAGCCTTAATTCACTCATGAGCAAATCAACATTTATGAAGTGTTTTTTCAAATTCTTTCTTATTATCTTCCCATCATCTATTAAAATCACGGGTTTGCCATTAAAAAATAAAGATAGTGTTCTATTTTTTAATGATATAAAACTGAATATATAATGCCAAAAAAACAAGGTTATCAACGGAACAACTATATATGTAAAGGAGACCTCTCCATCTAATAATGGTGCAACGGTTAGAGCTCCAAGTGTCCATACCAATGCAAAATCATAGGCAGTAAGCTGAGCTACAGTTCTTTTTGATACGTACCTTCCCACAATAAAAGCTATTATACCTACTATAAAGGTTCTTATGATATATCCCATTAGTGAAATATCTTTAATAACACCGAAAACCATCAGTATAAACTCCTTCCTATGGACTCATATATAATTTTTTATCTGTAGTTAAAAGTCCTAAATAAATATCCTTTATATTATCAATATTATTAGATTTAAGTTCCTTATAAATCCAATCATAATTTAAGCTATTCTTTTTAAGAATCTTTTCATCTATTATTCCTTTATAAATAAGAATTTGGGATAAAATATCTTGTGAAGGTTCTATTGCCATGTCTATTTTAGTTATAGGAAGATTATTATTATTTACAGCAACACTAAAATCACCTGTGGATTCAGCAATTAAATACTCTACTTTTTCAATATTAGTTGCATCCTTTTGTCTTAATATTGAAATCAAATTATCAAGAGTTAACTTTGCTTTAGAAAGGTTATTTTTTATCAACTTTCCATTCTTAACTAGTATGATAGGTTTTTGAGAAACTACAGATGGAACTTTAAAATACAAGTATGAAATAAACAAATTAATTAAAGTGTATACTACAATTATAGGTATTGCATCTACTAATCTTGAATTAGGATTGACCATACGAGAAGCAGCAATGTGACTAATACCTGCAGCCATTAAAAAGTTGTATGAAGTTAATATACCAGGCTGACGAAACCCCATAACCTTAGTTGAACCAAATAACATAAAGTATAAAATGGATGCTCTAATAAATAATTCAAGTATATTTAATGTTTCTCCTTTAAAGAAAATAGTATATATATTCATAAAATCACCTCTATAGTAATCTAATAAGAAGATAAGTTCAATATTTTTTATAACTTATCTTTTTATATAAAATTTTATTTTACATTGTACATTCCATGGCTATTCATATAATTAAAGAGTTCTTGACTATGCCTTTGTTCATCTCGTTGAAGATGTTGCATTGCCTGCCTAACTATGGGCTCAGCAAATTCAAAAACATCAATATCATAAGTACCTGAAACATATTTTTCTGTAGATAATAATTCGGTACAAAGTATATTATCATGTTGATCATTCATAGTTCCTTGGGGAGTACCTTCAACTCTCGGTTGTTGAATTTGTTGATTGTGATTTAAATTTGGTTGTTGCCCTTGAAGCATTTCATTAATAATATCGTGGTGGTGGTGTTCTTCACCAGCGAGTTTATTAAAAAGTTGCTTCAATTGTGCATCTCCAGCTTGCTAGGAATAATTGCTGTATTTTTCAACACAAACTTCCTATTGAATCTTTCCATCTTCTAATAACATTCTTTCATTTTGATTAAGTTGTGTTTGCATATTAATATCACCTCTAAAGTATAATGTAGCCAACAAATAATTATATTATGTATATAAATTAATTTTATCTGCTCCAACAGCAGTAGTGGAAGCTATTAATGACATCAAAATAGTAATTAATATTAAGCTTACTCTATCAATCTCATAACCTTCGTCTTCAATAGTGGTTTTTATATCATCATATTACCAAATAGTTTTCTTCATATTTACTACACAAAACTAGTCTAGTATGTAGATATACAAAGTGTGATTGGAAGATTCTATTATATATAAATTGCTATTGAACTAAAAAAAAAAATAGCAATTTAAAAAGCATTTTAGTCCCCCCTTACGGCTTATGCGACAGGTTTGATGGTTAAATGTTACTATGTAAGTATAATATATATCTTATGGCTGCTTTAATTATTAATTGTTGCCCTACCCCACATGTAATAGGTTAATTATAAAAGTAATTGAACTGTAGTTTGTTAATTAAAAATTGCTTGCTGTTCTGACAAGTACCATTGCGGGATTGTTGTGGGAGAAGTTTTTACCTCATTACCATTTTATTTTGGTGTTCTTCGCTCTGTTTTAGCAATCGTTTTGATTTGATAACTATATAAATATAAATATAAAGAGTGGGGGGTGAAGTATTTTCAATGTTTACTGAACATGATGTTACAAAGATAATAAATAGAATTGAACCAGATATTTTTCAAAGCAAATCAGATTGGTGTGTAATTATTGATAATTTTGAATGTTTTTTGAAGAAAAAGTACAAGAGAAAGTGTACTATTAATTCCTATCTTAAAGATGTAAGACAATATATTGATTGGTATTTTTCAAACAATATGGTTAAGTGTTTTATATTAAATAAAGAGAGTTTTAGTAAATATGAATTTTATCTTGTAAATGTAAAAAAATATAAAAAAACCACTATAACATATAAAAGAGTAGCCTTACATAAAGTTGATAAATTCTTAACTGAATTTAATCAAAAAAATAGTAATGAAGATTTTTCTAATCATCCTAAAACAAATAGAGGTCAATATAATTATCTAACAGAATCGTACATAAAGTTGTAATGATTTTTATTACTAAGCATAACAATTTGTGGAGGAATACTTGATACTTCAGGTTTTGGTAAATCTTTTTACTTAATAAAACAGGTGGAATAATCGTTCTATTAATTTAAATGGAGGCTTATAGATGAAATTGTTAAAAAATATGGAAAAAGCCAACAAAGAAAGTTTTGGTGATAAAAAATTAGGTTGTTGTGGTTTAGACTTTAATCAACGCAAAAATTCCAAATCTAATAAAATTAAAAATAAAACCCCATAATGAAAAAAAGTAGCAAACTAATATTCATAATCTCCATAGACTATAAAATTTCATAGATATTTACGTACTTATATTTTTATTACTATTCTTTATGATGCAGTTATTATTTACTTTTAAAATTAATAATGCTGTTAAGTATACAATAAAACAGAACCTATATTGTATACTAATACATTCTACTGGCTTTTCCGTAATAGCTGCGTTATATATCGTCTTAATTGATCAGATAATTACTCCTAAGCTTGGGTTAAAGGGCTGAGTTTGGACATGGATAAAATTTAAATATATAGGTCAATAAAGTATATAATAACTTGACTTGCCTTAGTCCAGCATTTGTTCTTTCTCTTATAAGATCTCGTTCAAACTCAGCTAGTGATGCAAATATATGAAATATTAATTTACCGCCACTGGTAGTAGTATCAATCTTTTCCTGAATACTTTGAAATCCAATATTAATTTCACTTAAAGCATTTACAACTTCAATTAAATGCTTTAAGGATCTACCAAGTCTATCAAGTTTCCAAACAGCCAATACATCTTCCTCACGTAAATATGCTAAAGCTTATTCTAATCCATTACGCTCAGTTTTAGCTCCGCTTGCTATATCTGTAAAAACCCTTTCACATCCAGCCTTTTCTAAAGCATCGGTTTGTAATTCTAAATGCTGATCTTGAGTAGCCACTCTTGCATTATGTGATTTGCTACATAATGCAAGTTATGTGAGGTAATTCAGAACTGTGCATTGAAGTGATAAAAGCCTTGCAATACCAATAATATTTCTCAAATTACCTCACATAATTATTCTCTTCTCTGGCTAAAATTATAATAGCTTATTCAAAGAATAAGACTAACTAGAGCACAGGAGGAAATAAGATATGATTCAGTTTGAAACTGATGCTACTGGTTTGATACAGAATGCAAAGGTTAGCCAGATGGCGATAACAAAGGCTTTTACAGAACGGGAAATTCCAAACGTGATCCCTGTAAATGAGTCAGACGAAACAGTGAAGAAATCATTTCCGGGAGTTCTAGAATAAATTTTCCATTACAAATTCAAAAAATTATGTGAGGTAATATCAGATTTTTACTTTGTATTGCAAGGCTTTTATTGCCTCAATACTTGATTTTGAATTACCTCACATAACTTGCATAACCAATCGACATAACCATAACTCCTTTCTCCTTTTTTATAGAAAGATATGGCAAGAAAAGAGAGTGATGAATTAATAGTTAAATATATCTGAAAAAAGAGTAATTAAGGGCTGAATCCAGATTATAATCAGATTCACATTTTTCAATTCGATATAGCATCTAGTGTATTCTCTTTTGCAGATTCAATACTAACTTCAAGTTTATTTGGTAAACACACTATGACTTTATATTTCTTATTGATCCAGCCAGTATTAGAACAAATTTTTTTAGGACAAATCTTTCTGTTCATCTCAAGCATTCTTACATTTCCATTTTTTATTTCTATGTAACCGTTGTTGCCATTAAAA
>DHIM01000183.1 GCA_002403785.1 Clostridium sp. UBA4746 | reverse complement strand
TTATATTCATCCTCATTTATTTCTCCACGAGCAAATCTTTCATTTAAAATTTCTAAAGAATTGTCTCTTGCTCTTATATCTTTAATATTATTGTTTTGCAATGGCTTATAGACTATAAACACAACAATCCCTATTATTATTATAAGAAAAATCATCATTCCAAACCCTCCTCCCATCATACTATTTCCATATCTCATCATATTATATCCCATCATATCGAATCACCCTTTCTTTAAATTTCGTGTTATTTATCCAGTGATTTGTGTTAGTTCCTTTAACTTCATTAATATTATCTTTCCATCATATTTTGATGGACTTTTGTCGTATCCCCTCTGTTTACGGATTGCATCATTTTAGCCATAGGTGCATATCCGTTCTTTTGCATTATTTCAACCATCTTTTTATAATCCTTATCACTTATATTAGTCATCAACTTATTAATAGCCTCAGAATTCCTATTTTGTATGGCTGTTGCTTCATCATTTAAACCATTATCTTTCATTATTCTAACCATATTATTAAAGCTAACATTTGATTGAGTTCCACTATTTTGTGTACCCATCATTGTTCTACTATTATATGATGATTTAGAATCACTAGTTTGTGTGCTCATCATTGGTGTATTAAAACCATTTAAAGTTGTATCATTTCTACCTACTGCATATGCAGCTGAAATACCACCTACTGTTAGTATACCTGCTATTATTAAAGTCATAACTTTATTCTTCATTTAAGATCACTCCTTTATTGTTTTTTCTTTATATGTTTATTTTACTACTCAATTGTGTGGAAATTATGAAGCTAATATATTAATTTCTATAACCTTAATAAAATATTTAGCGGAGGATAGCGTGGGTATGCAGTTGAAAAATCATATTCTATAAAAAGACAATTAGAAAATGTTAGTATTTTAATACGTTGAGTTTTTCAATTCCATAAGAAGTGGTATCCCAGTTGAACTATGAATATATTAGACTAAAGGAGGACTTTTCCTCTTGGTCATAACTTGCCTATATAAGTTGAAATCATTCACTAAATGGGATAAATTTATAATGGTTGGTCTTATAATTATTTGTGTAATTTCTAGTCTTTATGTATATATAATAGAACATACTGGTGATAATAATGAGAAAGCTGTTATTCAGGTACAAGGGAAAATAATTAAGGAAATACCATTAAATAAACATGAGAAGAGCAAAATATATAAGTTCGCTTTTAATGGCAACAACGGTTACATAGAAATAAAAAATGGAAGTATTCGAATTCTTGAAATGTATAAAAAACTTTGTCCTAAGAAGATTTGTTCTAGTACTGGCTGGATCAATAATAAATATCAAGTTATAGTATGTTTGCCAAATAAAATTGCAGTTAATATTGAATCTGCAAAAGACGGAACATTAGACACAATATCGGGTTAATTTAATACCTTTATTATCAAGCCAGATTAAAACATATAACTGGTTTGATAATGTTTAACATTTTTTTCAACTTATTTTATATAATTTTTTATTTGGATATAACAGTGCCTTGATAATAATGAGTTAATATCTCAATATAACTTTTCCCGTCCTTAGCCATTGCATCTGCACCCCATTGACTCATCCCTACGTCATGACCATACCCGCTACAATCTACTTCTACATTGGTAAAATTAAACTTTATTTTGAAGTTTGATGACCTTAAACCTAACATAGTTCTAAATTTACTACCTGTCATGGTTATACTACCTACCTTAATATTCTTGACACTTCCTGCTCCAGTCCTATCAATTACTCTTAGTTCTTTCTTAATATTAGCTGAAGTTGCTTTAGCATTACTATAATTGTAATTTATAATCCGACTTAAATCTTTATACTTAAATATATTAATACTCTTAAATTTTTTTGCTTTTTCATCACCTAGACTTTCTACACTCCTTAAATAAGGTATACTATTGCTAAATACATCCTCGGAATTTTCCGTTTTGCCACTGCTAATTGCAAAATAATATGGATCCATTACCAAGCTATTGTTATAGGTTAATACTTGTCCTTGTGTACTTCCAACCGCCAGTTTAATCTTATCCCAATATTTTTCGCCTGAATTTTTAGGTAATGATTTTATATATTCTTCTTTAGTAATGTAAACTTGAGAGCCGACTGTATCGCATAAATTAGCTCCATGAGCATTTTTATTAGGTGTTCCCCCTTCTTCTGTAACATGAGCTAAAGCATAAGTTCTAGCCGCCACTGCTTGAGCTTTTAAAGCTTCTATCCCAAACTCAGCAGGCATTTCCCCTGCAACAACCCCAGTAACATACGTCTCTAAATTAAGTTCTTTTATAGTATTTTCCTTTGATATGAACACACTAATTTTTGAAATTTTGGGAAGGGAACTATATTTAATACCGTTCTTATATCCTTCTGATTTAATTATAGAATTTTTACTTATATTAAAGCTTTTGCTCTCATTTAAGTCTTTACTTTTATTCAAGCTTTTATTATTTCCTACCCCACCTGTTAAAACAGAAGTAATAACTATAACTACAATAAATGCAATTGTTAATATCATGATATATTTAAAATTTACTGAAATTAAATTTTTTCTCATTCATATCCCCTCTCGAGTGGAAGTATCAAAATAAATCGGTTACCTGCTCTTGCTATTGGGAAAACGTTAATATCATTTTTAACCGATTAAAATTAAAAAAGTATATTATATTTATTATTATGATATGTAAAATAAGATATTACACATTATATGAAAAGTTAAAAAAGCTTAACAATTACGCTAGGATAAAATTGCTATTAGCACAAACTCAGATAATATCAAACTTAATGTAACACAACTATAATTGAGTTACATTCAAAAAAGGCGTTCTTGATTGAACTATATTTTAAAATTTATTTCCAATTGAAATTCTATAAAATTGGTGAAGCAAAAGTATATTATATAAAATAGAGGTTTTTATTGAATCTTGATGAATTTTATATATATGCGAAGTTCATTCATGAAGTGAGGTGATTAGATAGCTGTTATTGAAGGTAATGCATGTATATTTTTAGAAACCTTAAAGGTACTTGACTGCAGGGTTATGCAATCAACTAAATAAACTGTATTCCTAAGGGTAAATTAACATCAAATTACCCAAGAGGGCATAGCATAATTATTTTTTCAAATAATATAGAGGGGGTTTTGTATTATGAAAAAACTATTTCCATTATTAATAACATTGGTTTTTATTTTCACTACATTTACTAGCGTTTACGCTGATGCCATGACACCTAAGAGCATTGACACAATTATGTCAGAAATCAGATTGGGACAAGGAGTCAAAAGTAACGATAAAATTAATCCAAATAAGGTTAGCCCACCTAAACTTGAAGAGTTAGGAGATTCGGTTATGCAAGCAATGATTGGTAATACGGCTATTCATGATCAAATGGATTTAAAGCTAGGTGGAGATGGATCTGCTTCTTTAACCGCAATGCATACTAAAATTGGATACAACTATCTTGTAGGATATCCAAATGGCATGATGACTTTAATGAGTGCCGGAATGATGGGATCTAATGGTATGGGAAATGCTTCTGCCGAAGGTGGCGGAATGATGGGTTATCTAGGCTGGGGTGGAATGGTTATGGGAATTATAGTTTTAAGCTTATTCATTATTATTTTGTTCTTTGTTATCAAATCTCTTACGAGAAAACCAATTGAATCTTGCTTAGATGCACCTTTGGATATCTTGAAAAAGAGGTATGCTAATGGTGATCTGACACAAGAAGAATATGAAAGAATGATAAAGTTAATTAAATAAAAAACAGCATGAAAAGTAAATATAGGACTTACTCTTTGCACTGTTTAACTTTTTTGTAGAATATAAAAAAAGCAGTAGTTAGTTCGAGGTCACTGAAAAAGTCTTGGTATTTTAAATTTAACTTGTTATAAACGTTAAAGCCAGAAAATTTATGAGCAATGCTCTAATTTTCTGGCTTTTTTCCTTACATATGTTCAATAAATATTTGTAGTCTAAGTCCATGTGATCAACAATCTTTCTTTGTGTTCATCACTAAAATGAGCATAAATATAATCCAGATTACTTATTTATTAATTTATTTTGTTTGTCTTTCCTACAGCCATCTTACTATTAAATATTTTCCACATTTTTAAATTTGATAATAAAT
>DHIM01000196.1 GCA_002403785.1 Clostridium sp. UBA4746 | reverse complement strand
TCAATTCCATCAGATTTAAAATCTGAAAGATAAGGACAATAGTAAATTTTATGATGCAATTTTATTGTTTTTTAAAGTTAATCTACTACTCTCCTTTTAGGAGAGTAGTTTTTTTTGCATAATTATAAAGAATAGATATTAGAAAAAAGTTTTTATCTCTTTACTTAGATTATAATATTCATATTTAATTATGTGAATATTAAAATATAGTTATTGACATATTATAATATTGAGACTAATATTATACCATAGAAAACATATATGCTTAATGTGGTATGTCGCTATGTAGTATGTAAAATTAAAAAATAGTATTTAAAGACTATTTATAAGTTTACCAGAAAGACTGGAGACTAATTATAGGTATCAACAATTAATGCAAATAAAATTTGCATTAATTGATACTTAGTAATTAGTCTTTTTATTATCTAATTATGAAAGGAAGAGTGAAAATGAAAAAATTATTTACATCAGAATCGGTAACAGAAGGACATCCAGATAAAATATGCGATCAAGTATCAGATGCGATATTGGATGAAATATTAAGGCAGGATCCGGATGGAAGGGTAGCCTGCGAAACAGCGACAGGTACAGGATTTATAAATGTTTTTGGACAAATATCAACAAAGGGTTATGTAGATATCCCCAAAATAGTAAGAAATACAATTAAAGAAATAGGTTATACAAATGGTGAATATGGATTTGATTATAAAACTTGTGCAGTCCAAATAGCAATAGATGAACAATCAAGTGATATAGCAATTGGGGTTGATACTGCAAAGGAAGTTAGGGAGGGAGAAGAAGATAATCTTTCGTTAACAGGAGCGGGAGATCAAGGAATGATGGTTGGATTTGCAACTAATGAAACAGATGAATATTTACCACTTCCAATAACATTAGCTCAAAAGCTTGCAAGAAGACTTGCTGAAGTTAGAAAGAATGGTGAAATATCTTATTTAAGACCTGATGGAAAAACACAAGTAACTTTAGAATATGATGAGGAAAAGCCAGTAAGAGTCGATACAATTGTTATTGCTGCACAACATGCGGCAGAAGCTACTAATGATCAAATTTACAATGATATTTTAGAAAAAGTAATAAAATCGGTTGTACCAACAGAATTATTAGATAAAAATACAAAATATTTAATTAATCCAACAGGAAGATTTGTAATAGGTGGACCACAAGGAGATGCTGGTTTAACTGGAAGAAAAATAATTGTTGATACTTATGGTGGGTACGCTAGACATGGTGGTGGAGCTTTTTCAGGAAAAGATCCAACAAAGGTAGACCGTTCAGGATCTTATGCTTCGAGATGGATTGCTAAAAACCTAGTGGCAGCTGGCATAGCTGATAAATTAGAAATACAAATTTCTTACGCAATTGGAGTTGCAAATCCAGTTTCTATAAATGTTGAGACTTTTGGAACTGGAAAAATGTCTGACGAAAAGATATCAGATATTATAAATAAAGAATTTGATTTAAGACCAGCAGCAATAATAAAAACATTAGACTTAAAGAGACCGATATATAAACAAACTGCTGCATATGGTCACTTTGGAAGGAACGATCTTAAGTTACCTTGGGAAGAATTGAATAAGATAGAGGACATAAAAAAATATTTATAATGTTCAATGATAACTAACAATAAAACTAAATAGTTTTATTGTTAGTTATCATATAATTGTTTTTAACTATTAAGGAGGAAGTAAAATGGCTGTTATGTTAGACAAAGAATGGAGAATCAAAGAGGAAAGTTTAAAAGAAATTATAAATAAATACCCAGAGGTATCACCGTTTGTAATTATAAAGATAGATGTTCAACGACGTGGACTTCATTATACTGAAAAGGCCATCAGTGCTGTGAATCCTGAAATTCATCAAACAGAGCAGAGAGGATTTTCAATAGAAAAGGATGATGGACTTCCAGCATCATTAATACTTAGAGATGGAACGAGTATAGTAAGTGGTGATCTTGGTATTACAAAAACCCAACGAGATCCATACATAGTTGATGTTGTAGATGGCAAAACAGTGCTCGTTGATAACGGAGAAATTATTGAAGATGTAGAGTATTGGGAAAAACCTGACTATTATAATAAATTAACAAGTAGTGGTAGACCTATGTGGCAAATAGTTGGAGCAAGACCACAAAGGTTACATATTGCTCCAAGCCATTATTGTCATTTTTGGGATAAACCGGGGAATGGTTGTAAGTATTGCGGTATTGGCGTAACCTATAGTACAAATAAAAATAGTAGACCTGAAAGAGTAAATATAAAGGATATAGCAGAAACATTAAAAGAAGCTTTAAAGCAGCCAGGAAGATATACAAGTATTATGCTTACAGGAGGTAGTATATTAAGCGGGAAAGAATTATTGGATGATGAATTAGAATTATATATAGACATTCTAAAGGTAGCTGGAGAAAATTTTACAGAAAAAAAATTCCCAAGTCAAATTAATACTACAGCTTTTAATGAAAAACAATTAAGAAGACTATATGATGAAACCGGATTGATGAGTTATACAACGGATCTTGAAGTATTTGATGAAGAAAAATTTAAATGGATTTGTCCGGGGAAAGCAGAATTTATAGGGTATAAAGAATGGAAAAATAGACTTTACAAAGCGGTTGAAGTTTTTGGAAAAGGAAATGTTAATACTGGTATTGTAGCAGGAGTAGAACTAGCAACTCCATATGGATTTAAAACTGAGGAAGAAGCTTTAAAAGTAGCATTTGAAGAAGCGGAAGAATTAGGTACCCATGGAGTAGGTGTAAAATATGATGTTTGGAAAGTAGTACCAGGATCAATATTCTTTAACCAAACTACACCGTCACTTGATTATTATGTAAACTTAGCACAAGGTTTTTATAAGATTCTTAGAAAATATAATATTAATATTGATATGGATAATTATCGAAGATGTGGGAATCATCCGAATACAGATTTAGAAAGAATATAAAGGAGGATATAGAGATGGCAATAGAATTAAGCAAAGAGATTAAGGAGTTATTTTCAAACAAGAGTAGTTTAAAAGCATTAGCTAGTACAGATACAGAAGGAGTTCCTCATTTAGTATTTAAAGACTCTTTTCATATAAATGATGATGGGAAAATAGTTTATTTAGAAATTATCGAAACTTCAAAAACAAACAAAAATTTAGTTTCAAGTATCTGGTTTAATAAAAAGGTAGCAATAAATATTTTAGCCGAAGATAAGAGAAGTTATCAAATAAAAGGTACGCCGATTAAGGCAATTATATCAGGAAAGATATTCGAAAAATATTATCGTGAGGTACAAGAAAAGTTCGGAGATTGGGATTTATCGACAGCATGGGTTATAGAACCGGAAGAAGTAAGAGAAGAGACATTTTCAGTACGAAGAGTGACTGAAGAAAAAGAACACTTAATATTAAGGCATTTAGATAGAGTTAAGTAATTAAAATATCTTATTGTAAAACATGCTTAAGGTAAATCAGTTTTAATATGACTCAATTAAATTATGTAATACTATGGAGGTTCAATATCACTAAAATAAATTTGAGGAGAATCAAAGCATGAAAAAAAGATTATTTGCGATTACAGCTATATTATTAATATTAGCTTTTACTATTACAGGATGTAATAGTACTAAACAAATATCGGATGATAAAAAGACTGATAACATTACTGTGAGAATTGCAGATCAACCACAGTATTTTCCTACCAAAATTGCAGATGAACTTGGTTATTTTAAAGATGAATTTCAAAAAGACGGCATAACAATTGAATTAAAGTCATTTATAAGTGGACCACCAATGATTGAATCTTTTGCATCAGGAGCTGTGGATTTAGGTATATTAGGTGATCAACCAACAATTCAAGCAAGGAGCAATAATATTGATTTGAAGGTAATTTCAACATTTTGTACTGCTGAAAGGGGATATGGATTTATAGCAACACAAGCTTCTGGCATACATAATTTGAAAGACATTAAGGGGAAAAAAATTGGCGTCCCAATAGGAACAACAGGTCACCAATTATTATTATTAATGCTTGAGAGTGTAGGTATTAAAGAAAATGAAGTTAAAATAGTAAATCTTTCACAAGCTGATGCTTCAGCAGCATTAAAATCAAATAGTATAGATGGAGCTGTTCTAAGCGAACCAACAGTTACCGCGGTTAAGAAGTTTGGATGTAAAGAAATTATAGATGGATCATCTTTCAAACAAATAGTGTGTGTGGTTGCAGGAAGAAATGAATTTTTAAAAGAAAATCCTAAAATAGCAGCTAGAATATTAAAAGTACTTGATAAAGCAGCAAAATGGAGTAATGAGAACGAAAAAGCTGCTGTTGAACTTGTATCCAAAGCAACGAATACCCCAAAAGAATCTGAATCAAATTTATATAAGGGAAGAGACAATGCAATAACACTAAATT
>DHIM01000127.1:594-20263 GCA_002403785.1 Clostridium sp. UBA4746 | reverse complement strand
ATAATAATTGGTTTAGGTATTATAACAGTTGTATATCTTGGTGTAAATTTAGCAATTATTAATACAATGCCAATTTCAGCAGTTGTAGCATCAAAAAAAGTAGCTTCAGAGGCAGCTGTAATATTATTTGGGCAGACCGGAGCTAGTATAATAGCTGTTGGTATATTAATATCTATAGTTGGTTGTTTAAGTGCATTTATTATGGCAGGGGCTAGAATTCCTTACGCAATGGCAAAAGATAAACTATTTCCTTGCGAAGGTTTATTTTCAAAGTTAACTTCAAATGGAACACCTGCAAATGCAATGATATTCCAAACAGTACTTGCTTGTATTTATGCTATAACGGGTTCATTCGATACTTTAACTAACCTTGCAGTATTTGTAATCTGGTTGTTCTTCATACTTGGAATAGCTGGAGTATTTATATTAAGAAAAAATCATAAAGATCTTATTACTGAAAATTCATATAAAGTACCACTTTATCCTATAATACCAATAGTGGGAATAGTTGGAGCGTTATATGTAGTCATAAGTACACTTTTAACTAGTACATCCTATGCGTTATATGGAATAGGAGTTACTGCCGTAGGTTTGCCTGTGTATTTATTCCTAAAAAAACGAAATGTAAATAATAACTAAACAGAAATATTACTTATAATAAGGGAAGAATCACAGATTGCATGTTTAATATAGCTATAGTAGTAAAAGCCTTTCGCCCAACCTAAATTAGACTGTAAATAAACTTCTTTCTTTTGTTCTTCAGTAATGCCAATATATCTTAAAGTCTGAATTTTGATAATGATTAAAAATATCCATTAGTTTCTCAATAATCCCTCTTGTATAAAACCTGATTTCCCCAATACTTTTCTTGACGATATATTTTCTGACCCTTCTCACAACGGTGGTGTTGAAGAATATATTATAGTTACCGAAGGTAAAATTGAGATAGATATAAATGATAAAAAATATAATTCGTAGGTTTATTTAAATTAATATGAAAAAGAAATTGTCTGATAAAAAAATATGGAATATTATTGTACTGAGCTTTCTTAAAGTTTGTTATAAACAAAAAAATTTTTAAGTTTTGGAGGGGAATGAAAATGAAAATAGCAACAGCAGAGATAATGAGAAGTATTGATCACTATTGTATAGACATTTTAGGGATTCCAGGTATTGTACTAATGGAAAATGCAGCACTAAAGGTAATGAAAAATATACGGTCAAATATTAAAAATTTCGTAATTGTTTGCTCCAGTGGGAATAATGGTGGAGATGGTTTTGCAGTAGCAAGGCATCTTTTGAATAGAGGAAATTATGTCGAGATATTTTCTCTTGGCTCAGAGAAAAATATGAGCGCAGATGCCTTGGTCAATCTTAATATTATAAGAAATATGGGTGTGGAAATAATAAAAGTAAATAACAATGAGGATCTGGAAGTTTTAAGAGAAAGCATAATTCACTGCGAAACTACAATTGATGCAATCTTTGGAACAGGATTATCTAGAGATGTTGAAGGTATTTATTCTTTAGCAATTACAATTATGAATGAGAATAGTAAATATATTTTATCAATTGATGTCCCATCAGGATTTGAATGCAATAGTGGAAAAGTGATGGGAAATTGTATTAAAAGTAATAAAACAGTTACATTTGAACTTTTTAAAAAGGGTTTTCTTGGATATGAAACGGATTCTTTTACTGGAGAGGTCGTTATTGAGAAGATTGGAATACCAAGAAGTGTAGTAGATAAATTTCATGAAAATGAATACATAATGGATATAGACTTTATTAAAAAGTTAATTAAGAAAAGAAATAAGTATTCACATAAAGGTGATTATGGAAGAACACTTATTTTGGCAGGATCACTAGGGTTTACAGGTGCTGCGTATATTTCAACGCAGGCTGCTGTTAGAAGTGGGGCTGGGCTTGTTACACTATGCTGCGATAGCTCAATTCAAAACATACTAAGTGGAAAATTAGTTGAAGCTATGACTGTCTCAACTGATGATGAAAAAAGATTAGATTCCTTAATAACTAAGAGTAATTGTATTGCAATTGGTCCAGGACTAGGAAATAACAATGGTACTTTAATGTTACTTGAAAAAATTTTATTGAACTCTGAATGTCCTGTTGTAATTGATTCAGATGGTTTAAATGTTCTTGAGGGGAACCTTGAAATGCTTAAAAATAAGAAATGTCAGATAGTTCTTACACCTCATATGGGGGAAATGGCAAGAATATCGGGGTTTTCAATAGATGAAATAAATGAAAACAAAATAGATATAGCAAAAGAATTTGCAAAAAAATACAATGTTATTTTGTTACTTAAAGGATTTAATACAATAATTACGGATGGTAAAACGCTGCAAATTAATCCTACTGGGAGTAGCGCAATGGCATCAGGGGGAATGGGAGACTGCTTAACGGGTATTATAGCGTCTTTCATCTCCCAAGGTTATGACATATTGACTGCAACATGTGTTGGTGCATATGTTCACGGCTACTGCGGGGATAAACTTTCAAAGAAAATGTTTTGTGTAAATGCAAATCATATTTTAGAGGCACTTCCTTCTATAATAAAGGAAATTCAAGATTTATAATAATACATTAACCAAGTGGTTAGATAAAAACACAATATAAAAGGGAGCTCATGATATAAACTCCCTTTCAATATATATAAATATTTAAGAGGGTCTGGACCCCTACATAGATTGGAAGTGAAACAGATAATCTATGTTGCTGTTATTACAAAAAAATGCCATATCTTCAGCGATATGACAAATCCCAAAAAAATTGATGACATACCTAATCTTTGCTATATTTTATTTTTAGTCTGCATCGCCCAAAACTTGTAGAACTTTATTCACAATTCGATCAATTGCTGGGAAAGAAGACGGGTGTTCTGGATTACCATTTTCGACAAAAATAAAACCGTCATTTTTTAAGGTCCGCACATTACGCTGCACGCTTGGACTATTGTACATCATGTCATTGATATGTGTGGCAATGACTTTTGGACCGCGCATCGACATAATGGTTGTGGACAGCAAATCATCGGAAATACCATTAGCAGCTTTCCCCAAAATATTAGCGGAAGCGGGAGCAATCAAAAGTAAATCTGTCTCTTGGGAAAGAGACTTGTGGCTATCGTCCCATGTTTTAGGTGGCTCAAAGGATTGTATTTGGATGGGATGTTCAACACTGCGCTGAAGCATGAGAGGTGTAACAAAATTTGTGGCATTTTCCGTCATAACAACATATACGTCCGCATGCTGTTTTTTTAGTTCATTAATTATATTCAAAGCCTGCACGGCCGGGCTGCACCCGGTAACAGAAACTACAACTTTTTTACCATTCAGCATATTTACACATCCTTTTTATATTCATTATTTTCTTGATTTTGTCAATATTAACACTATAATGGCTATAATGTCAAGGTTAAAATGAAGCTTTTAACATGTACCATCTGCTCAATTTGGACTCCAAAGATTTGGCGGGTTGTGCTCAAAAAATCTTACATGAGATGTTTTTGCCAAGTTTATAAAATCAACGGTTTTCTACATATTGACTCTCCAGCCACTGGATAGTTTAAAATAGATATATAAGTTAATAAAACGAGGTGGAATTATGAACTAAAATAGTAAGTTTTTGTACTCATAAAATCAACTCCTTATAAATCAATATTAACATATTGATTTTTCCCTTGTACCCTCGAGCGTTATTTTTGACTTTTTTTACAGGTATTGCAGGAGAAAAATAGTTTTATGGTGAATTAATATAAGAAATATGTTAAAGCATGAGGCAGGTTATATTACCTAATGAATAGGATTATTTGCAGAGTATATAATTCTATAATGGGAAGTTAATTGAAACAAAAATTAGTTTGCCATAAATAATTAAAATGGAAAGAAGGCTAAATTTATGTTTATAGATAAACTATTTTATAAAACATTATTTAAAAGTTTATTTGCTGATTCTTTTGATGTTAAATTTTGGGATGGAGAAGTAAAGAAGTACGGTGAAGGAAATAGTAAATTTGAAATAATTTTAAATGAACCTATTGCTAAAGTGGATATTATTCATAATCCTTCTATAGCTTTAGGTGAAGCTTACATGACTAAAAGATTAGATCTAAAAGGAAATATGCAGGGAATTTTAGAATCATTATATAATAGCAAGGAAAGTTTTATGGGTAATAATACTAAATATGTAGATATAGTCAAGAAGATAATTCATAATGTTAAAAACAACAAAAATAATATTCAGTATCATTATGATATAGGTAATGATTTTTACAAACTGTGGTTAGATGATACAATGACTTATTCTTGTGGATACTTTAAATCTCCAAACGATTCCCTAAGCACAGCTCAAAACAATAAAGTAGAACATATTTTAAAAAAGTTATATTTGAGTGAAGGTGATACATTACTTGATATTGGTTGTGGTTGGGGTGAATTAATTATTGCCGCAGCAAAAGAATATAAAGTAAAAGCTATGGGAATAACTTTAAGTTCAGAGCAGTTTAACAAAGTTAATGAGAGAATAAAGCTTGAAGGATTAAGCGGCCTTGTTGAAGTTCAGCTTTTAGATTACAGAGAACTAAAAAATAGAAAATTTGATAGGGTAGTTAGCGTAGGTATGTTAGAACATGTAGGAAAGGAGAATCTTATAGATTATTTCGCTACTGTAGATACTTTACTAAATGAAAAAGGTGTATCTTTACTTCATTGCATAACAGGAATAGATGAAGGTGGAAGAGATGCTTGGATAGATAAGTATATTTTCCCGGGAGGATACATACCTGTACTCAAAGAATTAATATCTAATATTGGGGATAAAAAATTTCAAGTGATTGATGTAGAAAGTCTCAAAATGCATTATGGAAGAACACTCGAGCACTGGGCAATAAATTTTGAAAATTCATTGCCTGAAATAAGTAAAACTAAGGATGAAATGTTTATAAGGATGTGGAGATTATACTTAAATGCATGTGCAGCGTGCTTTAATTGTGGAAATATTAACATTCATCAGATTTTGTTTGCTAAAGACAATAATAATTTACCTTGGACTAGAGAGTATATGTACAAATAATTTTATAATTTACAAATTATAAAATTATCATTAATAAAGAGATTGACTGAAAAAGATCAATAGATTTTTAAGCCTGAAGTCAGTTTAATTACTAGCTTCAGGTCTTTTTATATTTTTTTAAATATCTATAAACAAGTTCATAGCTTATACTTCTCCTTTGGTATAATATATAGCTTGATTATACTAAAATTGGGGTTATATTCATAGTATTCATAGGTTTTCGCACAGCCTGTCGGGGGTGTTTATGAGTGAAGCAAATCTGATATTTGGAGCCTTAACAGACTCCTGGCAAATTTTAAATTACTGTTACGTTAGTTAAGTTTGCTTTGCTGCCTTTTAAAACAGCATAAGTCAATTTATCCATTGTAGCACCATCAAAAATAGCTTTTTTTACATTGGCGCTTTTAAAGTACACATTTCTAAAAACTACATTTTTAAAAGATGTCCCTGATAAACCTGAGCACTTAAAAATAGTACCAATAAGCGTTTGATTATCGAAACATACTCCGGACAAATCTGAATAGCTAAAATCCGTATAATCTAAGACACAGCTTTTAAAACCTATATTTTTCAGACCCACCATAGTTAATTTCGCTCTTGTAAGATTAGCACCTTCAAACCTTACATTAGTCAAATCACAACCTTTAAAGGAGGTGTTAGTTAAATCTGAACCACTAAAATCTGATCCTTTAAGGGCGCTACCGTTAAAGGTTCCATCATGTAAGGTTACCTTTTTAAAATCGGAATTTTGTAAATCAGTGCCTTTAAAGGAGCTATTACTTAAATCTGAATTGCTGAAGTCTGATTCTTTAAGGGCGCTACCGTTAAACTTCCCATCATGTACTTTTACCCCTTTAAAATCAGAATTTTGGAGATTAATATTTGAAAAATCCTTACTTACCATCTGCTGTAGTTCTCTTGTCTTTGCAGAGATACTTTCTATAATCTCAGATATATCTCCAATAGAATCTATGGTCATACTATAAGCAGTTACCTCATCATAACCTTGATTTTTTAAATCATTCAATTTCTCCTGTAAATTATTAAGCAACTCTTCTTTCAATTCCTTGACCACTTGCAAATCTTCATAAGTTGAAAATACTCCATCTAAATATTTGATTAATTTCTCATTCATTGTTATTGACACCTTCCTTTTATAGTAATTTACCTAGAATACGCTTAGCGTTCTCCCAATTTTTTTTATTTTGAAAATAAGATTCTTTTCCTCTTTCGGTAATTTTATAGTATTTCCTTCTTCCACCCTGGGTTTCATCCCCCCAATATGAAGTTATATCACCATCATTATCTAGCCTCTTTAGGCTAGAGTACATAGTAGCCTCCTTAAGTTCATACTCACCACCGGAGTTGGAATGTATCAATTTCGATATTTCATACCCATATTTATCACTGCTCATCAATAATTTCAAGATAATTGTATTAGTATGTCCTCTAAGTAAATCCGAGGATATTTTATTATCAGCCATTGTGTCACCTCCATAGATATAATATGCATCATAGTACAACGACTGTCAAGGTACTATGACTAAAATAATAATATTCTTGATTTATTGGAATTATATAATTATAAGGGACATTAAAATAAATAATGTTTTTCTCACATAAGCTTTATAAATTTGGTTATATTAACATTGGAATATCTATTATCAAGAGGCGAATAATTAATAATTATTTTGTGTTCTTTATTAATGTAAGGAGGATTTTGAAATGTCACATATAGACAAAAAAAACAACCAAGATATGATATTTTAATTTTTCTAATAATATTAGTAGAACAAATTATTTATACAAACTAACTTTAGATATAGGGGAGGATAATGAAAATAGCTGTTTTAGGATCAGGCAACGGTGGAGTTACAGTAGCAGCAGATTGGAGTTTAAATGGACATGAGGTAAGATTATTTGACTTCGAAAAGTATTCCGCCAATATCGATGCAATAAATAAAAATGGTGGTATTTATGCCAATGGTCATGTAGAAGGTTTTGCAAAACTTGCTTATGCTGGAAGTGATATTAAAAAAGCTCTAAGTGGTGCAGAATTGTTTTTTGTAGTTGGACCAGGTTACAGCACTGAGGCTTTTGGAAGGGCATGTAAGCCATATCTTAAGAAAGAACAAATCGTTTCTATCTGTCCAAGTTCTTGTGGTGGTTCTATTATTTTTAAAACGGCTTTAGTACTTAGTATTGACGATGAAAATTATGTTATTTCAGAAACTTCAACTCTTCCATATGCTTGCAGAGTTACAGAACCTGGAAAGACAACTGTTTATCATAAGCTTACAGGGGGATTATATATTGCAGTTATGCCTTCAAAACAAATTGATAAAGTATATAAGATATTCAAACTAGTATATCCAGATGCTCTGCCAGTAAAATCGATTTTCATGACAATGATGCAGACAGGAAACAATATTATTCATCCATCAGTTACTCTTTTAAATGCAAGTAGGATCGAATCAACAAAAGGAGATTTCTTATTCTATGAAGAAGGTGCGTCGCCAGCCACTGGTAAATTAATGGAAGCCCTAGATAAAGAGAAGTTAGCCTTAAGTGACAAACTTGAAGCAGGCCTAATTGCAGATATTAAAGTAAAGATTTATCAAGGATATAATCAAATTGAAGATTATGAAATTGGATATAGTACAGCTGAAGGATTTAAGGGAATAAAGGCTCAAAGTCAGCTTGATCATAGATATTTAAATGAAGACGTAGGTTATGGACTTGTATTCATGTCAGAACTTGGCAAGCAAATTGGTGTTGAGACTCCTGTAATGGATGCTATGATACTTATTACTTCAATAATAGCAAAGAGAGATTTCAGAAAAGAAGAGGCAAGAACAATGAAAACTCTTGGACTAGGACACTATACACTTGATGAGTTGAAGAAAATATTTAACTAGTAGTACAGGACGAAAGGCAAAGGAACTAATAAAGATTAGGGAATTAAGACAGATACAACATTACCACCAGTAGCCAACACACTTCCAACTTATGATCGTTTAATCAATGCTGGAGCAAGAAAATGTTCGGTTATCATATTTTGATAATGCACATGATACTACGAGTTATATAGTTCATAGTTTTATGCTCCACTCCTTAATAAGCATCTAATACTTATTAGGAAGTGGAGCTTTTGCTTTATATTAATATTGAAATCCTTATAGAATCCTTATAAATTTTGTTTATAGTATGTTATGAGCTTAAGAATAAGGAAGGATGATGAATATGAATAATTATATTTTGCAAACGAAAAATCTTTGCAAGGTTTTCAAAAAACAGAGTGCAGTAAATAATATTTCGCTATCGATTGGGAAGAATTCTGTTTATGGATTGCTTGGTCCTAATGGTGCCGGCAAATCAACTTTATTAAAAATGATTACAGGAATATCAAAATTGCTAATAAAATAAGTTAGGAAGTGATATAAAATATGAAATACAAGTATAAAATAGGCTTGTTATTTATTTGTTTGGTAGTTATGTCTTTTTTATTACTTAATTTTGTTTTTGGAAACGGAGAAAAATTGCTTTCTTCAAATAATATAATTATCTATTTGTCCATGATTACTGCTATTTTAATTACCTTGTTTTCAAAAAACTGAATTCCAATTAATAGTTACTATAGTTTTGTTGGTTATCTCAATAACAGATAACGTCGGTCTTATAAAATATGCTAATATTGAACTGTTAGTTTGTGTGTTAAGTTCATCTACACTGATAAAGGAGAAAAAATTAGGTGCTGGATTCCTGTAAAAGGTTGTGATGACGTTTATGTTCATCTTACAATAGACACTAATGGTATTAAATAAGTGAAGGAAAAATACCAATATCTCTGAGTTATACTATATAATTAAAGTAGTAAATAGATTTATACTAATTAGATTGAAAAAAGATGGGGGGGGAATTATTTTGTTTAGAGAAATGCGGAGAAAAGGCAGAGAACTCAAAAATGATGAAGTTATTGAAATTTTAAAAAACAGTGATTATGGTATTCTATCAACCGTAAGCCAAAATGGGTATCCTTATGGGGTACCAGTAAGTTTTATTTTTTCTAACAATTCAATATATTTTCATGGTGCTATTGAAGGACATAAATTAGATAATCTATTAAATAATAGTAAAGTATCTTTTTGTGTAGTTGGAAAAACTTGTGTCCTACCAGATAAATTTAGTACAAAGTTTGAGAGTGTAATCATATTTGGAAGAGCAAATGAAGTTTTTGATAATGAAAAAAATATAATTCTTTTAGAAATATTAAATAAATATTCGCCAGATTACATAGAAAGTGGTAAGACATATATTACAAACGCAAGTCCCAAAACTAAAGTAATAAAAATATGTATTGAGCATATTTCTGGTAAAGCAAGAAGATAATAAAATTTATAGAGAGCCAATTTCTTCATCTGTAAGTATCACTGTGTTGAGCGAATTTTAAAAGGGTAATGATAATATTTTAGATATTTGCATTTTGTGTAAAAGATATATTAGTTGTAGGTGCTACTCAAAGGTCCGTTTGTGGGGTATAATAAATTAGTAAAATAACAAGGCATACCTTGAAAACATTTATTGTGAATATTAATTTAGAAGGTATAGTTATAAAGCAATTTATGGATGTAAAAAAATAAAAAAAAGAGGTTGAAAATATGAAAAATGATATAAGCAAAAACATGGAAATAATGAAAAAAGTTATTGAAGAAAAAAAAGCAAAATCTTCCGCGCAAAAAAATATTAGGAGAGCATCCATCCATGGAACACAAAGTCCATCATCAGGTAATGGTGGAGGTTTAGTTGGTAAAAATAACAGGGGGCAATAAATTCCATTGTTATTTTTACTAGAACCTCGGATTGAAATTGATATTTAATTGTATTATGATATTCTTAGGTTTGTTCGGTGTAGTTAAATTCTAAGCAAAAAGCACAAGTTGTATTCAATACATCTTGTGCTTTGTTTTCTATACAAAACTGTAGTTGCAGATATTCATGTCTAAAAGAGAGGAGTTACTGCAAATTAAAGTGTCCTCTAACAATATTAGAGAAATTAGGGTTTTAAGGTATTGAAAAAATATTGTATGTATGTGGAAGTGAATATTGCTGGGGGAGTTCATTTAAATATGTTATGTGCAATAGGTATGTTGATGGCAAATGGGTTACATGAAATCCTCAAAATCCTACGATTTAATAAATTGTGCATACAATTTGTTCACGTCCCTTGGGGATTTTTATGAGTAAAGCGAATTTATAATTTTTAGCTATCATTAATAATATTGATAGCAGTAATGTTTAGTTTTTCAATAGTAGCTGATTGCGAAACAAATTCTCGTAATGGATTTTTTTATTTGGGACTCCTAGAGCTTTAAGGTTTTTGATTTGAAGCTCTAGCATTATAGGAGGACCACATATAAAAAAGTCGTAATCAGCTATATTCTTAATGTACTTTTCTATTTTCTGTATATCTATGAAACCTATCTCACCATTATAACTTGGAGCATTAGACAGTACTGGTATCAATTCAAAATCCTTTAGAGTGTTGCTAAAGCTCTTAAACTCTGACTTGCAAATAATCTCAGATTCATCTCTAGCGCCCCATATTAGCTTAACTGATGTGTCTTTATCTTTTGCATTAATATAGCGAAGCATTCCTAGAAAGGGAGTGATTCCAATACCTCCTGCTAAGAAACAAAGCTTATCATTATTATTTTTCTTAAGATAAGAAAAGTTTCCGTAACCGCCATCAATGTATGCGCTATCACCAACTTTGACCTTGTCTACCTTATTTGAAAAATCACCCAGCTGTTTAATCGTAATAGATATACAACCTTCTTCTGAAGGAGAGGAGGATATAGTATCAATAGTTGGATTTATTGTTGCTATATCCGTTATTAGTAGTTCAGTTCATCTTTTTTGTATGTAGTTCCTTAATTAAATAAAGAAAGTTAAGTGCTTTATATTATTTTTTATTCTATAAAGCAAGGTGTGTCACATTCATTTTGAAAGCAAAATGAATTGTCATTATACTTTGTTCACGTCCTTCGGTTTTTATATGAGCGAAGCGAATTTGCTAAAAACATAAACAAAGAAATATTACTGATTTAACAAAAGGAAGGTTAGATACCAACGTTGTTCTTAAAAGCAGAAATTAAATAAATAAAAATATGGCAAGTTATTTCTTTTTATGCATAAAAATGGTATATTTAATATGAATATTTAAGAATAATATTAACTAAAGTATTAGGGGGGCATTATTAATGAAAATATCAAGAACAACAGAATTTGTATTAGGACTTATTGGAGGAATTTTTGGAATAATTAGTGGGTTCATGGCAATGATGATGGGAGGTATTGGTACCGCAGTTGGTTCAGGCTCAGGTGGACTTGGAACATTAGGTATATGGGCAATATTATTTTCAATATTAGGAATTGTTGGATCTGTTACTGTTAAAAGTAAATCTAAAGTAGGCGGATGGTTTATGACCGTTGCAGCTGTAGGTGGAACTATAAGTGTATCTATGTTCTATATCCTACCAGGAATTTTATTAATAATAGGTGGACTAATGGCACTTATAAAAAAAGATATAAGTGTTGTTGAAGAGACGAAATTATAATGAAAAACAAAAAACATATTGTCATTACAGTTATTATAGGGTTTGCTATATTTATATTTGGTTTTTCTCTAGGAAGTACACAAACTAGCAATAATAATGTGACTTCTACATCAGTTCCTGTTGCTCCCACTGCAGAGTCAGTACCAGTTAAATCAAAAGGACCTGTAGTTAAAGCATTTTATGCAATAAATGAATCTGCTACATTTAATGATGCCACAGTAATAGTAACTAAAGTGGTTAAATCTAAAGGTGGAGAGTATGATGTACCTAAGACCGGAATGGAATTTGTAACTGTAACTGTTACAATTAAAAATGCTGGTGATGGTCAAATTTCTTATAACCCATATGATTTTAAAATGCAGAATAGTAAAGGACAGATTACTGACGGAACTTACACTTCAACAAGTACTAATACTGCATTAAATAGTGGCGATTTAGCAAAAGGTGGTTCAATAACTGGAACTATGGTTTATGAACAACCTAAAAATGATACCGCTTTAACTTTAAAGTATACTGGTAATATGTTTAGTAATGATGGTGTTAATTTCAAATTAAATTAGAAAGAAATCTCTATCAGGATAAATAGTATTCCTGAGTTAACATCTTAAGATCCAGAGCTTATGGAAATTGATACAGCACTATGGTTTATGAATTTGGATTTACATAAGCACCTAATTTAATAGGTGCTTATTTTTTATAGATATATATATCTAATTAAAGTGCCGGTAGGGTCACTCACCAGTTTCTATTAGTATCATTTAGTTTATAAAACAATCTAGAAATACCGTTTGATATTTCTAGCCCAGGTAGTTGGAGAAGTAACTCAAAGATATTGGATAGATATAAAATTATAAATTATTCCGTATCATTTTTAAACGGTGTCGTAACAGTGTATAATTTAAAAACTTACTGTGTGTACTTATTGAAAAGTTAGCATATTGAGATATAAATGGAATCAAAGCAAGGCATATAACTAGTTCAATGTGAAATCTTTATCTTGCAGATTTCTATAATAAGAACTAACTGGAGAATAGTCTTTAATTAGATTAGAAGTTAAATGCAAACCAAGCAAATTATTTAATCCTCTTAAAGGTTCTAAATTGCCGATTTGATTAGAATTTAATCGCAAATCAAGCAAACTAGTCAATCCCATTACGGGTTCTATGTTATTAATTTTATTGAAACTTAAATCTAAATGAATCAAGTTAGTAAGATTTTCAATACCGGAAACATTTGATATGTTTTTCTTATAAACACTTGAGCGAAGCGAATTTGCTATTGACATCGTTTACGAACTGCAGTAAAATGAAAACAAGCGAAAGAAAACGAAATAGAAAAACGAACATAAACGAATATAAACGAACATTGACGTTTTACAAATATTGCAGGAAAGAAACAGATTCATGTTGAATAATAAACCTAAATAAATATTCATAAGGATGTATCGAAAAAACTATGCCTTTAACAAAAAAAGTAAAATGGGAGAGGAGAAATATGGAATTAAATACATTGGAAAGTGAGATGTTAATCGATATTTATGATAATGATATGCAGCCAGATATGCCGTTTGAAATTGAAAATTATAGATTAACAGAGGAAGACCCCAAAAAGAAGATACAAGAATTTGTTTCTTATTTAAAGAGATTAAAAACATTAGGTCTTATAAAATATGAAGAAAGAGAAGTCTTTATAAAAAGTGGAAGTCGTAGCACTAAATATAATAATAATGTAACTATAATTTGTGAGGATAAAGTGCATATAGATTCTAAGGGGCTAAAATTAGTAGAAGGATATAGTTATAATCATTCAGAAATTAAAGAAAAATGTATAATAAATGAGTAGCATATACTGCGAAAAATGAATTTAATACATTATTCCTATGACATTATTTAAATATCTTAAAGAATCATATAATAATGTAAACACAACAATTTCAATAATAGAGTTCTAAGGTTTAAGTAAAATTGTACATTAATATACACGCTAGGATTTTATCTTGATTATTTAGAAAAAGAAAAAACATTTATAATGAAGTATTTATTTAGGAGGAGATTTGATGGTTAAGTTTAAAAAAATGTGGGATGATGTATTATTACTTTTATCAAATGAAGAATACATAGGTATAGATATTGAGGAAAGACTTGATTGCGGATTTACTATTAGAGATAGCGATAATAAAATTTTTATTGCAAAAGATGATTTTTGTAATTTTTGGTGCAAGTTGTTGTATTATGAAGAAATATCTATAGAACAGTTATTAGGTGATGACAAATTGAAATTAAAATATATTTACACTATTATAAAACAATTGCCTTATATATCTGAAAGTTCTGGTATAGTTAAGTTAGTTTAGTAGTTGGATGTTGTTATATATTATTATTAGGCTCATATTCATAAAATAGAGCCTAATTCACATTAATTATATTAAAATAATTTTTTTTATTTTTTATTAAGTTATAAAAACTTACTAACATATAAATTATACTAAAATCAAAAGGGAGGCGTTAACAATGGAAAAATTAGATACTTCTATAAAAGAAAATAAGAAAAAAACTATAATAATAACAAAGCAAGACCTCATTAAACAGCAATTAGGAGAAAAAATGTTAATAGAAGATTTTGGAAAAGACAACAGTGAATTTTTAGATTAGTTAATATACGAACCAACTTATTAGTAATTAACTGAGACTGTAAATATGATATATTTTAAAATAGAATTAAGCATACAACATAATTAGGCGTTATACTAATGTTTGAATAATCATTAATATTACTTTTGTTTATTATTTCTTTCAAACATAACTTTTCCTGCACAAACCTTAGACTGACCAAACCACATACATTTTGCACAATCTAAGCATTTTCCAGTATCTCTGCCTTCTTCAGCATCATTTGCCCAATTATTATTTATAAGAAATTCTGTAGCAATATCTACAATATTAACATTTGTTTCATTTAATATTTCTTCTGCAGTCTTTGCTGATTTAATTCCATTAACTGCAAATACGGGAATTGAAACTTCTTCTTTAATTTTCTCAGCTGCATAAATAGCATTAGAGTACTTATACTCTTCGTTTACATGTATTTCTTGTTCATTCATAAATCCATAAGAAATATCAAGGAAATCTAATCCATTTTTTTCTAACACTTTAGCATAATGTATTACATCTTCTATTGTTGGTTCAAATCCTCCCAAACGGATTTTAACAATAAATTCTTTTGGTGTTACTTTTCTAATTCCGTCTAGTATTTCTATCACAAACTTTTCAGGATTAGTGCCATATTCATCCGTTCTCTTATTTACTTTTTTATTTAAAAATTGGCTTATTAAATAGGCGTGGCATCCATGAAGTTCAACACCATCATATCCTGCTTTAAAAGCTCTTTTTGCAGCTTCAATAAAATCGTTTTGTATAGATTTTATATCTTCACTAGTTATTTTATGACCAACAATGACACTCCCAGCATAATTTTTATATTCATATGGACTTGGGCACATTGGGTCTTCTGATATTCCAACAACTCCTGCATGATGAATTTGAAGAAATATAGGACAGTGTTCTTCGTGAGAGAAAAGCATTAGATATAATGAACTTAAACGAAGGATACCTGGGATCACTAATATTATGCTAACTCGTTCTTTGCAGGCTTTAGAAGAACATGATCTTGTAGAAAGAATATAATAAAATTCAGGCAAGACTATCTAATAGCTAACTAGCACAATTACAAACAATTATTTGAGGCTTGGATTTTTTTATTACTGCTTCAATGTAAACTTGAAACAACAATAAATATTTGGTAAATAAAAATTATCGTTGCAGAGGTATTTCAAGGGAAATGATGGTAAAAGCAATCAATTTTATAGAGCAAAGTTTAAATGAAACAGAGATTAAGATTCAAGCACAATCATATTTGGTTGGGTTTTATGGGAGTCTTGGTTTTAAAAAAACTTCAAATGAGTATTTGGAAGATAACATTCCACATATAGATATGTTATATAAAAAATAGTTCGGATCCCAGTAATCTAAATGATTATGGGGTTTTAGTGTTTTTATTAAACTAAAGATTAACAGTAGTCGCGAGTTTTCAGATAATGTTTTCCTCACCTAATGTAGGTAGCACTACAGATGGGTTTGTAAGTATGATGATGCGCGATCAAACAAGATACCCGCTCAATAACATTATGCTCAAATCTAAGTTCCTGTAACATTAGAGCTGCAATAAAGGGTCCTTCTTTTTCTTGGTACTTTCCATTACTACTACCATATTTATGAAAATTAATCACCATATTTGGAATTCACTAATGGTGTAAAGCGTTTTCATATTAAACATTTTGTGAATTTTAGGTCAGGGGGTTAAAAAAGTTGAAATGAAAAGGGACTCTAAAAAAGTTTTTATTTTTGATAGCTGGTATTATATTGTTGATTGTTATGTTACAAGAAGGGGGTTATTATATGAACGAGATTTTAAAACAAATAAAACATAGAAAATCCATGAGAGTATTTGAAAATAAGCCTATTGTAGCTGAGTTAAAAAAAGAAATATTAAATGCAGCATTTGAAGCTCCAACCGCTGGTGCAATGATGCTTTATAGCATGCTTGATATTACTGATGAGAAATTAAAAAAACAACTATCAGTAGAATGTGATAATCAAGATTTTATCGCAAAAGCTCCTTTAGTGATTATATTCCTTGCAGATTATCAAAGATGGTATGATGCTTTTGATTCGGAAAATTGTAATCCAAGAAAACCGGGAGAGGGGGACATCCTTCTTGCCTATACAGATGCAATAGTAGCTGCTCAAAACACAGTAGTAGCTGCAGAATCTTTAGGAATTGGTTCATGTTACATTGGTGATATCATCGAGAATTGTGAAACTATTAGAGAGTTATTAGATCTTCCAGATTATGTTCTACCTGCTGCCATGGTCATTTATGGTTATCCTGTTGAGGTTCAAAAGAATAGGAAAAAACCGGCGCGTTTCGAAGAGCAGTATATAGTATATGAAAATAAATATCGCAGACTAAATAAGGAAGAGCATATAGAAATGCAAAGAATAAGAAATGAAAAGGCAGCATTTTTAAATAAAAATGTTAGCGAAGATATTAAAGCTATATGCAACCGTAAGTATATGTCTGATTTCTCACTAGAAATGAATAGATCAGCATCTGAATATCTTAAGAAGTTTAAAGAAGAGTAATAAATTTTAATATTTATGCAAAAATGAGATGCAAAACAATGATATTTTTTATAAATAGAAGATAACTATTACGATTAATAAAGAAAGCCATTCAAGATTATGTTGAATGGCTTTCTTTGACACCTAAAACGCAGGTTACTTTTCTATTGCATGAATTCAGAATGAACCTTTTTAATAATTTTGTTACTTAATTATTTAATATATTGTGCGCTTATTTTAAGTACCAATTTTTCCATCTGTAAGTATCACTGAACGGTTTCAGTGACTCCTCTAGAGTTATTTTCGAGCCCATGTAGCGATAGCTTTAATATCTTCAGGGTTTGTTCTGCAGCAACCACCAATTAGCTGGGCACCTTTGTCAAACCAGCTTTTGGCACTACGACTATAAATTTCACTAGAGGAATTACCATGCCAGGTTTTAGAGTGAGCATCATATTCTTCTCCTGAGTTTGGATAAACTACTATAGGTTTTTTAGAATTCTTTTTAATTTCTTCAATCAAGGATTGTATATGAACAGGTGCGCTGCAATTTATTCCTATGGCAGCCACTTGCGTAAAGTCATCTAAATATTTGGCACAATCAGAAATTAATGTACCATCACTTATCTGCAAATCATTTTTAGCGCTAAAACTCATCCAACAATATACTTTAGGGAATTCTTCAAGCAGTTTAGTAATAGCTTTAGCTTCTATAAGACTAGGTATTGTTTCGCAAGCAAGAATATCTACACCGGCAGCTACTAAAATTTTTACTCTTGGTCTATGAAATTCAATTAGTTCTTCTTCACTAATTTTATAATCTCCACGATATTCAGAACCATCTGCAAGATAAGCACCATAGGGTCCTACAGAACCGGCAACTAAGGGGGTTGGTCTATTTATTCTATTTAGTGGATTTACCCAAAAATCATCCCTTGCTTTTTTAGCAACTTCAACAGATTTTTTAATAAGGGATATTGCCTCGAATTCAGTGAAACCTTTTTCTACATACCCTTCAATAGTAGCTTGGTAACTTGAGGTAATTGCACAGTCGGCTCCGGAAACAAAATAGTCATAGTGTACTTTCTCTATTATTTCAGGATTCTGAGCAAGTATTTTAGCTGACCAGAGAGAATCATTAATATCGCACCCAAGGTGTTCAAGTTCTGTAGCTAATGCACCATCTAAAATCATTAATGGAAAATCTTTTAAAATATTATTTATTGGATTCATAACAACTCTCCTTCTTTCAATAGATTAATTTTTACTGATTTATTCCGTTTTTTTGATATTCTTTATGTTCAAAATCACATTCCATGAGAGGAACTATCTTAGTCTTCTTTACAAATTTATAACCAAAATAAAATATTGCAAATAATGGAATAGTCATATAATTTGTAACAAAACTAAACCAATCGAAGGTAGGTGCTTGGAATATCCATATGTTTGAACCAAATATAACAATAGTACAAAGTATCATAGCCATAATGGGGCCGAATGGAAACCATTTAGCTTGATACTTTAAATCTTCAAGTTTTCTTCCTTGTGCAATATATGCTTTTCTGAATCTATAGTGGCATACTGCTATACCTAACCATGCAAAGAAAGCTGTTATACCAGAAATGTTAACTAGTGCATAGTATATTTTACCATCACCAACGAGAGATGCCAGAAAAGCTGAACAAGCAACAAGCGTTGTAAGGTAAAGCGCATTCATTGGAACACCTCGCTTATTCACTTTTCCAAAAAGTTTAGGAGCCTTTCCTTCCTTTGCCATTGCGTAAAGCATACGTGATGAAGCATATAAACCTGAGTTTCCTGCTGAAAGCACAGCGGTAAGAATAACTGCATTCATAAGACTGGCAGCAAATGCTAAGCCCGATCGTTGAAACACCATAGTGAAAGGGCTGAATGCTATTTGGTCTGTACCACTTTTTAAAAGGTTTGGATCATTAAAAGGAACCAAGAAACCAATTACTATAATTGCACCAAGATAAAATAAAAGGATACGCCAGAAAACCATCTTGATGGCTTTTGGAACATTAACCTGCGGATTTTCACACTCGCCTGCAGCAAGACCCACTAGTTCAGTACCAGAGAAAGAAAAACCTGCCAATAGGAACACATTTACCATCCCAAATATGCCACCTATGAATGGACCCTTATTCCCATTAGCATCAGATATTGTAAAGTTAGAGAAACCTGGTGAGTGGCCACCCATGATACCCAATATCATTAGAGTACCTACTATTATGAATGCAATTATTGTAATAACTTTAATACTAGAAAACCAATATTCACCTTCTCCATAGGCTCTTGCTGATGTAAGATTAAGTATAAATAGAACAACTAAGAATAATACACTCCACAAAGTTGCATTAGTATGAGGAAGCCAGAACTTTATAATAATGGATCCTGCGACTAATTCACAGGCCACGCATGTAGACCAACAGAACCAATAATTCCAACCTAGCGCAAATCCAAATGCAGGATCTACAAACCTTGTCGCATAAGTTTCAAAGGATCCTGAAACTGGTAATAATGTTGCCATCTCTCCAAGAGATGTCAATAAAAAATATACTAAAATACCCATAACTAAATATGCAACAATTGCACCACCAGGCCCTGATTTACTTATTGTTCCTCCACTAAGTAAAAATAATCCAGTACCTATTGCACCACCAATCGCAATCATATTTAAATGTCTGGCTTGCAAACTCCTTTTGAGTTCACCTTGTTGTTTCACTTCAAAATTTGTCTTCATTTCGACTTTAGCGC
>DHIM01000127.1:0-373 GCA_002403785.1 Clostridium sp. UBA4746 | reverse complement strand
ACACCATCTGGAGAAATATATTTTAAACTGGTCCTATTTGTTTTGTTATAATACCATTATTAACTATTTTCTTTTCAGCAACTTGTAATTTATGATAGATATTTATAAACTTTGACCTTTAACTATTATAATAAGTTTACCATTAATATGTAATCATGCAATGCCTACTACATATATATGTTTGATATTTTTTTACACAATTGCCCAAAGGTCTGACTCCTTACAGAGATTAGAAGTTAGAATTCGTAATTGCTCATATTCGGTACGCTACGATCACTTTTTTTAGGAGGCTAACATGAACCCATTATATAAATTGGTAATATAATGGACAATTTCTCTTTTCTAATGGAAAAGATTGGTGGCTAATGTCTGA
>DHIM01000120.1 GCA_002403785.1 Clostridium sp. UBA4746 | reverse complement strand
CTGCTTTTATTTTTTTAGATAAAATAAAAGGTTTTAGTTAATAATTAAAATATAATATAAATATAAATATAAATTTATATATTCTGCCATGTGATTTGTAGTATACTTATAATTGTAACCCATATAATGTAAACGTAAAAAAGTAAGACATGTTAAATTGTGGATTGTATATATAATAATAAACTTTAGTTGCATAAATTTAGAAAACTAACTAAAATAGAGTTATAAGTATAAGCCTACAAGGGGAGATGATATACTATGAAAAGGGATGATTTTAATATTATGTCTAATGTTAAGTTAATTGAAAGTTTGAAGGCTGAGCTACTATGTATAATAGGAGATTTCTTCAAGTTGCTAAGTAAAGGAAGCAATGTTGCTCAAGATGCAATACTAGATTGCATTTCAGGGGCAATAATACTTTTATATATATTAGGTGAAAGATTAGGATATTCAAATGTCGCAGTTGATGAGAGTATGAAAAAGAAACTTAAGATAGGAATAGTTGAAGGAGATAATATAGAAAAGGATGGGAAAGATTTAAGTAAACTATATACACATATAAAAGGAAGATAAAAACTGGAGGAAAAAATGGAGAATAATGATTATAGTACAAAGGCAATTGTAGAGGCTTCACTTATATCTGTTATAATTTCAGTGATAATGATTATAATAGGATACCTGCCGTTTGTATCATTTATAGGAACATTAATACTACCAATTCCCGTGGCAATACTCTATATAAGACATAATTACAAAATAACAATTACCGCTATATTCTTGAGTATTATTTTAACATCCTTAGTTTTTAACCCAATAAGGGCAATATACGCAGCTATAACTTGCAGCATTATTGGTATAGTGCTTGGTTATTGTGTTAAGAAAAATAAAAAGTCATCTATAACTTTATTATTTTTAGCTATTGGTTCGACAGTATCTAATATATTAACCATAGCTTTTTCTATGTTATTTATAGCAAAAGTAAATTTTGTGGATTTTCTTTCTAAAAACTTGGAGTTTATGAAGCAAACAATGAAAGGTTCCTTTGATGGAGCAAAGAATATTTATTTACAAAAGGGAATAACTCCAGAGCAGTTGAAGATTTTAGATAAAAATTATGAAATGATAAATAAAATGGATGTTACTTTATTTTTGGCACTAATACCTGCAGGTATTTTAATTTACTCCATTATATCAGCTTATTTGAATTATATAGTGGCTAGGGCAATATTAAATAAACTAAATTATAAGATGGTGGAAATATTACCTTTCAGCAGAGTTTACGTATCTAACATAGTGGGGGCTGTATTAATAGGCATAGTATGCATAGGAATAATACTGACCTCAAAAAATATAATCGGTGGGAAGTATATACAAAACTCCTCTCAATTTCTTGTGCAGATTGTATTTATTATAAATGGACTCGCGGCAAGTACATATTTTTTAAGGGTTAAAAAAAATTTATCTAAACTAGTTGTAGTATTAATTTTAGTATTAACAACACTTTCGCCTCTAGGTAATATTTACTTTTCAATAGGACTCATGGAAATGGCTTTCGATTTTAGAAAGCTTGACCCATACAGAATTAAAAGAAAATAATTGGGGGCTAATTATGGATAACAAATATAATTATTTTAATGTAAATAATAAAATATATATGGTGACAATGGCCCTACTCATATATATAATATTTTATTATGGACATTTACAAGTAGGATTATTAGCACTTGGATTTTATGCAATACTAGTAGTGTATAATATCTACAACTCAAAGATTAAAAAAAATGAGTGGAAAAAGTTTATAGAAAATTTTTCATCTAAACTTGATATAGCAACCACAAGCACTTTAGTAAAACTTCCTTTCCCTTTAATAATAATAGGATATATGGGAAATATTTTATGGTACAATCAAAGTGTAACAACAATGCTTGAGGGGGAAGATCTTTTAAATAAAAATATTAGAGACATAATTAAGGAACTAAATTTAAAACAAGTGTTAGAAGGAAAAAAGAATCTGTTTCCAAATATTAAAATAAAAAAAAATTTCTATGAGATTTATACGAATATCGTTGATACTAATGAAAATAAAAATGTTAAAGATAAAATTATGCTTTTATATTTTTATGATACAACTGAAAAAACTAATTTAATAAAAGGTATTAAGGGTAATCGTGAAAGTGTCATGCTTGTAGAGGTTGATAATCTTGATGATGTTGTTAAAACTACAGAAGAAGATAAGGCACCACTGCTCGTGGCAGATATCGAGAGAACAATAAATAGCTATGGACAGAGTGTAAATGCTGTAGTAAAGAAGTATACATCAAATAAATATGTTATTATAGTTCAAGACAAGTATATTGAAAAAGAAATAGAAAAGAAATTTGATATACTAGATAGTATACGCGAAATAAGTAATGGTAATAAACTTGCAGTTACTTTAAGTGTAGGCGTAGGACGTGGAGAGGATACACCGCTAAAAAACTATGGATTTGCGACATCGGCGAAAGAACTTGCTTTAGGTCGCGGTGGCGACCAAGTAGTAGTAAAAAAGGGTGACAAATTATCTTTCTTTGGAGGAAAAACAAAGGAAGTTGAGAAAAGAACCAAAGTTCGTGCGAGAGTTATAGCACATGCATTAATGGATTTAGTTAATGAGAGTAATACAATATTCATTATGGGGCATAAAAATGCTGATCCTGATTCTTTAGGTGCAGCCATTGGTCTATATAGTATCATTAAAAAATTGGATAAAGAATGCTATATTATTCTTGAGGGAGTAAATAGTGGTATAAAAAGCATGATGGACATAATACTCGAAGATGAAGAATATAAGAATACTTTTATAACAAGTGAAAGATTTAAAAGTGTTAAAAACCCTAATAGTTTGCTTATATTAGTAGATGTACACAATGAAAGTCATGTACAAAATTTAGAAATAGTTAAAGAGCTAGAAAAAGTAGTTATAATTGATCATCATAGAAAATCACAAGATTTCATACAAGGGGCAGTTCTCAGTTATATGGAAACTTATGCATCATCTACTGCCGAATTAGTTACTGAGATGATTCAATATATGGTAGATAAGCCAAAGCTTAAACATATAGAAGCAGTAAGCCTTTTGGCAGGAATATGTGTAGACACGAAGAATTTTTGTTTTAAAACAGGAGTTAGAACCTTTGAAGCCGCAGCATTTCTCAGGCGTCATGGTGCGGATACTATGGATGTTAAGAAAATGTTCTCAGATGATTTAGATGTTTTCTTAAAAAAAGCTGATATTATAAAATCCGCAAAAGTTAAAAACGGGATTGCCATAGCAGTTTGCCCAAAAGTTATAGAAGATACTGTAATAGCTGCTCAAGCAGCGGATGAACTTCTAAATATTACTGGTATTGAAGCATCATTTGTTATTGTTAAAATGGGAGATGAAGTATTTATTAGTGGAAGGTCTCTTGGTAAAATAAATGTACAGTTAATACTGGAAACATTAGGTGGAGGCGGGCACATGACTATGGCTGGTACTAAATTTACTTCAATGAAACTTGAAGAAGTAGTGGACAAATTAAATGAAGCAATCGACGAATACTTAAGGGAGGATGAAAAATAATGAAAATTATTTTATTAAAAGATATTAAAAGTATGGGCAAAAAGGGTGATGTAGTAAATGCCGCAGATGGTTATGCTAGGAATTATTTATTTCCAAGGCTTTTAGCACAGGAAGCTACAGAACCAAATATGCATATATTAACTAAGAAAAATGATATTGAAAGAAAAAAGAAAACTTCTGAAATTGAAGATGCACAAAAATCAGCAAATGATCTTAAAGATAAAGTTGTAAAAATAATTGCTAAAGCCGGCGAAAATGGTAAACTTTTCGGTGCAATTACAAGTAAAGATATAGCAGTAGCGATAAATGACCAATGTAATCTAGATATAGATAAAAAGAAAATAGTAACAGACACAATAAAATTATTAGGAACTTATGAAGTAGAGATCAAAATATATCCAGAAATATCTACTAAGATAAAAGTTCTTGTTTGTGAGCAATAATCATATAAACGAGGGGAGGAAACGCTCTAGTAAATAAGCGATAATCTTATTTATTAAAGCGGATCAAGTGTGAAGACATTATTTGAAAATCAGACCGCAGAACAGTTAGTGAGAGATGCATTACCACTAGACACACAAATTGACGTTTTATATGAAATAATGAGGAATGTAATAGATGAGGGCAGTGTAAAAGCTAAAACTATAAAATTCAAACTTCAAAAATACATTAAAAGCGAGGACATATATAAAAGGTTATATGCATTAAATAAAATTATTAGCAATGGTAAAGGCATTGAGATAATGCCTAATGAAAAAAACATACAAGAGGTATTAGACAACACTAATGAGTGGTTGACTGATGAAATAGCTAAAAGATATGTGCAAAATAAAATTGAAGCCGATGTAGAAAAAAATTTAATGGAAAAACAAGATAAGTATGTTGATGAAATAAGATTAGGTATAATTAAGAAACAAAAGGGTCCAGAAAATGCTAAGACACTTAAAAAGTATGATGAATTAAAAGCACTTGATAGAAGAAAACTTACTAAAAATATACAAGCTATGTTAAGACCGGAGAATTTCAGTGAAATTGTTGGGCAAGAAAGAGCTATAAAATCTCTGCTATCTAAAATGGCATCACCATACCCTCAACATATTATTCTTTATGGGCCACCAGGGGTTGGTAAGACCACTGCGGCGAGACTTGCTCTTGAGGAAGCTAAAAAGTTAAGTTACACTATTTATGATAAAGACGCTAAATTCGTTGAAGTGGATGGTACAACACTCAGGTGGGATCCAAGAGAAATAACAAATCCTCTTTTAGGTTCAGTACATGACCCAATATATCAGGGAAGTAAAAGGGATCTAGCCGAGGGTGGAATTCCTGAACCGAAACCAGGTCTTGTAACAAAGGCTCATGGAGGAGTATTATTTATTGATGAAATAGCAGAACTCGATAGTATACTTCAAAATAAATTACTTAAAGTATTAGAAGATAAAAGAGTTGAGTTTTCATCATCCTATTACGACCCTGAGGATGAAAATACACCTAAATATATAAAATACCTTTTTGATAAAGGTGCTCCAGCGGATTTTGTTCTAATAGGGGCTACCACCAAAGAACCATCAGAAATAAACCCTGCATTAAGATCAAGATGTACTGAAGTTTATTTTGAGCCATTAACTGCGAAGAACATAGAGGATATCGTAGTTAACGCTGCTGACAAATTAAAAGTTGAAGTTGGAGATGGAGTAGTACAAACCATCGGTAGGTATACTATTGAAGGAAGAAAAGCTATAAATATTTTAGCAGATGCTTATGGATATGTATTGCATAATAGAAAGCAAGTTGATGCTTCCCAAATTAAAATTGAGATGAAGGACTTATTAGATGTTATATCTATAAGTAGATTATCTCCTTATGAGGAATTAAGTGATGAGCTAAAGTATGAAGTTGGGCACATATATGGACTTGGAGTATCAGGATATATAGGGTCAACTATAGAAATAGAAACATCAGTATTCGAGGCAAAAGAAAAAGGTAAAGGGCAAGTAAGATTTAACGAAACTGCTGGAAGTATGGCTAAAGATTCAGTATTTAATGCTGCATCCGTAATAAGAAAAACGACCAATAAAGATATTAAGGATTATGACATACATGTAAATATAGTAGGCGGAGGTAAAATTGACGGACCGTCTGCAGGAGCAGCTATAACTGTATGTATAATTAGTTCACTTCTAGAAAAACCTATAAGGCAGGATATTGCAGTTACTGGGGAGATATCCCTAAGAGGCATTATAAAACCAGTAGGTGGTATATTTGAAAAAATATATGGAGCAAGAAGAAAAGGGATTAAGCTTGTTATCCTTCCTAAAGATAATGAAAAAGAAGTACCTACAGGTCTTAAAGATATCGAAACAAAAACTGCATCAAACATCGAGGAATTAATGAAATTAGTGTTTAAGTAAAAATATAATTAATAGCCCTGTTAAATCATCACATTAGGTGCTGCATTTTTAGCAGGGCATAAAACATTACTTTAGGAGAGATAAAAAAATGGATACACCGCTTAGAAGTCTGCCTTATAACTTAGAAGCAGAACAATCTGTAATTGGGTCAATGCTTATAGATAAAACAGCCATATTGCGAGTAGTGGAGGTTTTAAAAGGCGATGATTTTTATAGAGATTCTCATAAAGTTATATTCAATGCTATTTATTATTTATATCAAAAAGACACACCAATTGACATGATTACATTACTTGAGCATTTACGTTCTGCTGAAAAGTTAGAAGCTTCAGGGGGAATTACTTATATTTCAGAGATAAGTAATTCAGTGCCCTCGACAGCTAATTTAAGTTCATATATAAAAATTGTAGATGATAAATCTATTTTAAGAAAACTGATAAGAGCTTCTACTGAAATTATGGAAAATTGTTATAACAAGCAAGATGATGTAGAAGCAGTAATGGATATTGCGCAGCAAAAAGTTTTTAATATAGCAGAGAAAAAAAATTCTGGGGACTTTGAACCGATGAATACGGTGCTTGAGAGAGGTTTCTTGGAAATAGAAAGAATCTTTAATAATAAAGGAGAAACAACAGGAATATCAAGTGGTTTCCCAGAACTCGATGATAAAACCGCTGGATTTCAAAAGGGTGATATGATTCTTATTGCAGCAAGGCCATCTATGGGTAAAACTACCTTTGCACTGAATCTTGCCGAGTATGCGGCGCTAAGGCAAGGAAAAAGTGTAGCTGTATTTTCTCTTGAAATGTCTAAGGAACAGCTTTCTTATAAGTTGCTTTGTTCAGAAGCAAATGTTGATATGTCAAAGCTCAGACATGGTGATTTAGAAGATAGGGACTGGGAAAACATAGCAAAAGCATCAGGTCCACTAGCTGCTGCTAAGATATTTATTGATGATACAGCGGGAACTTCTGTTATGGAAATGCGTTCAAAATGTAGAAAGTTAAAAATGGAGCATGGCATAGATATGATAGTTATAGATTATCTTCAACTTATGACTGGTAGTAATTCAGAAAGCAGACAACAAGAAGTATCAGAAATATCGAGATCTATTAAGGCTCTTGCAAAGGAGATGCAGTGCCCGGTTATAGCATTATCACAGCTATCACGTGCGCCAGAGCAAAGAACTGACCATAGACCAATGTTATCTGACCTTAGAGAATCAGGATCTATTGAGCAAGATGCTGACCTTGTTATGTTCTTATATAGAGATGAGTATTATAACGAGGAAACGGAAGATAAAAATGTAGCAGAGCTTATAATAGCAAAACAAAGGAATGGCCCTGTAGGTACAGTAAAACTTGCATGGATAGGTCAATTCAGTAAATTTGCAAGACTTGATGTAATCCATAGGGATTAAATATAATTCATAAAGACTAGGTAATAATAAAAATTTTAAATAGGATAACAAAACTTATAGGTTTTGTTATCCTATTTTTATTTGTGTACAGATATGAGGAAGAGGTTGTTATAACAGGTGTGCTATTAAGGGGGGGTTATCTAAAATATATCTATGTATATCTACATTTGTATATATATATATAAACATTTACAAGTAGTTAGATAAATATCTATTTATAAATTTATAAATATATATAAATATTTTATTACAAAAGAAGGATTTTAACCCATAATATAGAATATATAATTAAGCAAGCAAAATTAGAAAAATATAGGAGGAAATAAAAATGAATTTAACAGAAATATCAAAAAAATATCCTGCATTAGGTAAAGTGTTAGCATCGGTTCTAACTGTAGATATAGGAAATACATTTACAAAAACAAGTACTAATGTAATTTTTGCAAGTAGGGTATCTTCTGTAAGTAAACATGGTTCTAGAGCTACGGGAATAAGTAATATCACTTGGAATGGTAAGTTATATACGGTAGGTAACAAAGAAGGCAAGCTTAATATGGAATCTAATAAATATATGTCAGACCATTATAAGCTAAACTTGCTTAATGCTATTGCACTAAGTTTTAAAGGTGAAACTAAGATAAAGGTAAGACTTGCAGTGGGACTTCCTGCAGAGTACTATATAGATCATAGTATTCCACTTAAAAATGAAATTAAGAAGATGGAAAAGCAATCTATAACTATAAACAATATAACATATGATATAGAAATTATAGATGTACAGGTATTTAAACAAGGTGGCACATTAAGTGCTGAAACTATGGAGACATTTAGTTACCCAATGTTGTTACTTGATTTTGGCGGTGGTACTTTAGATGTATCTCATTGGAAATATGAAAAAGATGAATTTGGGAATAAGGTACTCGGAATGACTAAGGCTAGTAGTTTTGCCCAACATGGGTTTGAGCCAACAATAGAAGCTTTACTTACGAAATTCAACTCTGCTGAAGGCTCTGATGGTAATTATGATATATCAGATGCTATTGAATACCTAGAAGACAATGAATTACCCTTCGGAGAGGGGAACGTCTTACAAGATATTAAAGACCTAGTGTTAAGACCTTATGTAGAGAAAGCAATAAGTTCAATTAATAGTTCATTTAAACCTAATACTTGTAAAGATATAAGAATAATAGGTGGGCCTGCAGAAATATTATTAGAATACTTACAAAGTGAGTTTACAAAAACTGAGCCAAAACTGATAGAGGATAAAAATCCACAATGTGCTAATGCTATATTATTTGCTGAAAGATATAAAGAACTGTTGGTGATTGATTACTTAGATGGAAATAAAGAAGTTGCTGCAACAACAATAGAAGGACAATAACTATGGGAGCACTCCGTAAAACTGTATCATCAAACTTAGGAGAGGAAACAGATAAAGATTTAATTAATTATGTTAGCAATATGGAGAAGAAAGGTATTAATAATTCTAAACTTATAAAGCAGGCTCTAAGGTTTTACAGAGACTACGGAAATAAAGTAAAGCAATTAGATACAGTAGATATTGCAAATATTATGGATAACCCTGAAGTTAAAGAATATATAGGTAATATAGTTGGAGAGCTTTTTAAAAGTGCTATGCCAGATTCAATTACACAAATTAACGATGAATTTGATGTTAAAAAAGCAGATGAAAAGCAGCAAAAAAAAGATGTGGACTCAGTTGAAAGTGATTACAGAAAAAGGCTTAGCTGCGTGAAAGATATGTCTCTATAATTTGGAGTGGTGACCTCGCCACTTTTTTTTGACTTTTCTAATTTATAATTATTTGAAAAACACTTACAATATACATATAGTAAAATGTTGACACATATGATAAAATATAAGTGAAGTATTTTAAGTAATGTGAAATGGGGGATCTAATGTTCTGTCCTAAGTGTAGATCTCAAAATGATGATGGATCTAATTTCTGTAAAAACTGTGGTATTAATTTATTAATTCAATGTAATATGACTGATGAACGAACTACTAGTGAAAAAAACAGATTAGTTGCATTACTTCTGTGTATTTTTCCTGGGGGAATAGGTATTCATAGATTTTATGTGGGTAAAATAGGAACAGGAATTTTAATGATTTTAACCTTTGGTGGTTTTGGAATATGGGTGGCAGTTGATTTGATTCTGATTGTTACTAATTTATTTACAGATATAAATGGATTAAAACTAAATAAAAAGTTATATGCCATTAAATAAATGTAAAGATTTAAACCTCTTTATTTATGCTGAAATAGCTCAGTTGGTAGAGTAACGCACTCGTAATGCGTGGGTCGAGGGTTCGACTCCCTTTTTCAGCTCCAATTGTGTATCATAGAAGTAAAGCTTAGTATGTATACTTTAAGCTTTATTTTTTAGTGATTTATTATCTGATATAAAAATATACTATAGTGCACACTTTTATTTAAAATTTGAGGTATAATTAAACTATGTAAACTATGTAAACTATGTAAACTAAATTACAGATTGGAGATAGATTATGAAATTAATGTGTAAATGTGGAAACATAGAAGATTTAAAAACAGACAATAAAATAATGAGTTTTGAATTTAGAAATTGTGATGATGGTACTATAGCATTAGTTTGTAAAAAATGTAATGAAGTTGTTTTTATAAAATTGAAGAATAGCTAATATACTCTGAGACTAATTTCTTGGAGCTTTTTACTTTTTTGTATAAAACTCTAAGGAGAACTAATGTCTTAGAAAAATAATGAATTGATTATAATAGGGAGGTTTCTTTTATGACAGAAAAGGAAAAAATGTTAGATGGAAAACCATATAAAGCATCTGTAGAAGAATTAGTATCTGAACGACAATGTGCGAAAGAGATGATATTCGATTATAACACCCTACGCCCAAACGAAGCTTATAAGAGAAATGAAATTATAAAGAAACTATTTAATAATGCGGGTAACAATTTTTATATAGAACCGCCATTTAGGTGTGATTATGGGTATAATATTTCTGTTGGAGAAAATTTTTATACTAACTATAATTGTATTATTTTAGATTGTGCTAAGGTTACAATTGGTAATAATGTTTTGATCGCACCAAATGTAAGCCTTTTTACAGCAGGGCACCCCATTCATTTTGAATTAAGAAATGAATCACTTGAATATGCATTTCCAATTAGTATTGGAAATAATGTTTGGATAGGAGGCGGGGTTATAGTAAATCCAGGAATTACAATCGGTGATAATGTAGTAATTGGAGCTGGAAGTGTTGTAACTAAAGATATTGATCCTAATTCAATAGCTTTAGGTAATCCCTGCAAAGTAATACGGGAAATTACTGATGATGATAAGCAATATTACTTTAAGAACTTCAAAATTGATTAAAAAGCATACATGTATAATTAAAAAACTTCTATTAGGTATTATTTTAAAGCATCAGGTACATTAGTATTTGGTGTTTTATTTTGCGTTAAAATATTTTTTATATAAAAAGAAATGATTAACATAATATAAATTGGGCAATGATACCAATATAGAAGAAGATAAAAACAAAAGGGAATTAGTTTAAAAACATAACAAGTAGTTAATTCTCTTTTATTAGCACTAGAAGTGCAATTATATATAAGGAGAGGTTAAATTTATATGAAAAAGATAAAGGTGAAAGTAGGAATAGATAAAAGTAAGTTAATAAAAAGTGACAAAAAGCTGGTTGCTTGTGGTAAAAATTTTTAAGTTGTGATAAAGATATCAAAAATAAATTAATGAGTTTTTCTCGTTTTGGATGCTAATAAAAGTAGTTGAGAGTTATTTTAGACTTAACTACTTTTTTTTCTATTGTCACTATGACCTTTGTATCAGTCCAATTTAGTAGTTTATTTATATTCATAAATACTTAAAGATTAAGTTTTGTTTCTATGTTACAAAATATTGTTATTTTAATATACTCTCAAGAAGAAGTCTTATACCTTCGCTCTTAGTTATATTACTTGCCTTGCAAAAACTTTCTAAAGAGTTGGATAGGTCTTCACTTATTCTCACATGAATTAATTCACTTTTAGAGTTCTCAATTTTTTTTCGCCCTCTAGGCATAACTATCACCTCATAATATTTGCGTAGTACTCTCGGAAACTCTCAAGCCATTGCTAATTCTAGGTTCATTTTTATTCATATATTAACTTCACCCCAGAATTTCTTCGAGCTTTATATCTTGTGAATAGCCTAGATAATGAAAGCTATTCGTAGTATTGTTGATTTATTTTAATTAAATAATTTGAAATAAGACTTGACAGCAGTAAAAATTTCTCAAAATGAATTATGTATATTATTTCCATTTTCATTTATAAGGAGTGATTTTTATGTTAACTGTTAAGGCTTCACATACTCAATATCAAAATTTTGTTGAAACATTTTTAGAAAAATTCTTTATTCAAAANNCTATCACCTCATAATATTTGCGTTATATAAATAAAATAAGCTCAATGTTACTTAGTTAAATTCTGTATTACAATAGTAATTATAATATATTATTACAGATATTACCATAAATTTAAATTAGAAAATATAAAAATTATTTATGGCTATCTTATTTATTTAATCCATTAAATAAGTTTTAAAAGACAATTATAAATAATGTGTTACAGAATATAATCGTTTATTAGTAAGCATAATTTTAATATGTATATAAATCATGGAGGTATGTATTTTTATAAACTATAAGTATATGAAACTGTCTCTTATACACATCT
>DHIM01000121.1 GCA_002403785.1 Clostridium sp. UBA4746 | reverse complement strand
AATAATTGCAATTGATAATCAATATCACTCTTGTAATAACGTAATTTTAGCATTGATATTTCATTTCGTCAATGGGAATTTTACGTAATTCTACGTTCGATTCATGTCTTCTCTGAATTCTTGAAACGTTTCCCCCACTGTTTGGTACTTCTTCTTAGCATTAAAAAAACCTTTCGTTGAATCTATAAAGATCAACGGAAGGATTAGAAAGAACCCTACGTTATAAACTGACATTGAAAAGACAACATGATTTCCTTGCCTTAATGTCCTGCTAAAACAAATGCAATAACAATCACGCCAATAACAAAACGATATCCTACAAAAAGTCCAAAGTTACTAGTTTTTAAATACCTAAGTAAAAAAGAAATACTTGAAATACCAACAACAAAGGATGAAATAACACCGACTGAAAAGGGTAAATTTATTGAAGCCATCGTCAAATGCCGAAGTTTTAGAACTCCTGCGCCCAAAATGATTGGCGTTGACATAAGGAAAGAAAATCGAGCAGCTTCTTCCCTTGTCAGATTAAAAAAGCGAGCAGTCGTCATTGTACTTCCTGAACGGGATACTCCAGGAATAATTGATAAGGCTTGTGAAAGACCGATCCAAATCGCTTCTTTCAATGTCATCGAATGCATTGTGCGAATTTCGCGTTTTTTGTCGGCCAAATACCCATGTGAAGCGCGACGTCAAATGTTAAACCTGGATCTTCCCATCCAAAAAGCCACGGGACTAGTACAAGATGTGCTGAACTGGAAAAATGGGCAAAAATTCCCCCAATCCTTGGACAATACCTAGAATCAATGCGTGTATAACTGTCACTTTTCGCCCTCCATTACAAATACTTTAGATACTATACCCTATATCATGTGGAGCAATAAATACAAATACGCTCTCTATGTCCTAAACTACAACAGCAAATATAATAAATAATATGGTTGAAATACCCACACCCATTAAACAATATGGCAGCTGAGATTTGATATGTTCCATCAAAGGAACGTCTGATATAGTCGAAGACAATATAGCCGTTTCTCCAAGTGGTGATGCATTATCTCCAAGAGAACCTCCTGCCAAAACTGACCCTATAATAAGGGCTAAATTGGTATTAGTGGCTACTGCTATAGGTATAGCGATCGGCATAAGAAGCGCCCACGTCCCCCATGCTGAACCCATAAAATAGGAAATAACACAACCAAGTAAAAAGATTGATGCTGGTATTAGAAAATGAGGTACTTGATTTCCCATGGCAGAAGTTACAAACTCTGTAAATCCTAAATCCTGAACTATACTTGAAAGGCCCCAACTTAAAGCTAAAACGATAATTGGTGGCATCATTTCATTTCCACCCGCCAGAAAATGACTTTCTATTTCACTCATAGGGATCTTTTGAATAACATAGAAGACGGATGTAATCACCAGAGTAATGAGAGCAGACATAAAAATGGATTTTTCAAAATCCGCATTCATAATTGCTCCAGTAAAGCCAGCTCCTTTATCTTTGCCAGTGAACCAGAAAAAGAAAAAGGTTGTTGCGATTAATAATGTTAATGGCAAAATTAAATTTAAAGGACGTGGTGGTGCTTTTTCTTCAAATTCACATTGCTCATGGGCTTCATGGCCACCGTGCTCAGATTCTTCACCTTCTATATTTGGGTTAAGGGTTTTAGTAAATCCAAAATTAAATGTAATCACGACAATACTTATTAAAAGCATTGTTATTGCATAAAAGTTATAAGGAATGCTTTTTATAAATAACCCATAGGCTGATTCATTGATTCCTGCTTTACTTAATGAAGAAGCGATGACTCCAACTATATATCCCACATATGTAGTACCAAATGGTATAAGAACAATTAATAGACAAGATGTCACATTCAAAACAAATGCGAACTTCTTTTTGTTTCCATTTGTCTTTTCAATGAGTGCTTTTCCAACGGTTCCTGATGCTATTGCATGGAAACAACAATCTATAAAAGTAACTATACTAACAAGCCATACGGCTCCCAAAGCACCTTTCTCAGTTTTTATATACTTATTCGTTATTTGAGTGAAGCCCTTAATACCGCCTGAAACTTTCATTATTTCAGCGAATGATCCAAATATAAATAAAAACAGGATAATATAGATACTCTCTTCAGTGGCGATTGATTTTACCAAATGTTCGGTAGCTTGAATAACGCCTTGTATTATGTTACCACCTGCCAACATAATACCACCCGCTAAAATACCAACGATAAGTGATGAAATAATTCTTTTTGTAACGATAGCAAGCACAATAACTATAACGGGAATAGATAATGAGATAAATCCATAATTCATATTAATGTTGTTCCTCGCTATATTATTTTAGTTATAGTTTATCCCTAATTAGAAAATAATTATAAAATATTATTTTAAATTAGGGAACTTTGTTTATTTATGACAGGATATCAACGTTCTGATACTACTCCGTATATAACCAAAGTTTCATTGGGATTGCTTTCCAAAGATAAATCACTTAAATCAACAGCAAATATAGACGATAGTATTTCAAAATTATAGAGTCCATTATGCACATAAACCTTAATATTATTCGCAGATACTATTTCATATTCGTCCAATTGCGACTCGTTTGGTCTTCCCATTCGTGCAGACAGGTAAGGTATCACGACATGACCGGCACAAGAGTAACATTCCTCTCTTTCTATACTTACCGTTATTTGACAACCTCGATTCAAAATATGTTTTTTTGCGTCAGGTGTAATTTGAAAATCCATTATTTTATTCCCTCCCTTCATTCTAATGTTGCTTCTGTCATTCATCATACATAAACATCAATAGTACCAGATAAAGGGTAAGTTATATA
>DHIM01000306.1 GCA_002403785.1 Clostridium sp. UBA4746 | reverse complement strand
ACTTTTACCATACAGATCATATAATGTATAATTGTAATGCTCTAAAAAGTTACTTAACATAGGTTTTTTACCTGTGTCTCCTTCAAAGTATTTTAACTTACTTATCAAATTCGCTCTTGTGACCCTTGCGTCCTTTATATTTCTTAGTATATATTCCTTAGCCTGCTTTTCTAGGTGAATATAACAACCCTTTGGTAGGTTTAAAAAGCCATTAATTATGTTATGTTATGTTCCACAGAATACTTTGCCTTTCCCATTAAAGCTTTAAACTTTTGTTCAAAATCATAATTTTTATGCTTGTCATACAAAATCCAAAACTGTTAAGCATTCTTTTCCTCCATTAAGTCTATGTCTTCTCCCGAGCTGCTGAAGAAATGCCGTTAAACTTTCTGTGGGTTTTAAAAATAACACAGTATTTATTTCAGTAATATCTATCCTTAATTGTATATGTCAACAGTAAATAGAAACTTAACTTCTCCACTTACCAACTTTCTTTTAGCTTTGATCCTATCTTCACTACTGCTTTCACCTAATACTGCCATGGATGGTATGCCACTTTTATTAAATTTATCAGCCATATATTTAGCATGTTGAACACTTACGCAAAACCAAGACCTATAACTCCCTCAATATCAGTAACATATTTATTAAGGCTTGTTATTACCCCATTTACCCTAATATCATTATTGGTATATACATTTTCTAATTGTTGATTATCATCTCCACCTCTTGTTCATTTAAGTTTAGAAAGATCAATTGAATCAGAAACTGCAAAATACTGAAATGGGCTCAAAAGTTTTCCATCTATAGCTTCTGGTAATCTCATTTCTGCAGCTATTCTATCATCAAAATACTCAAGAACATTTTTACCATCCATTCTTCAGGAGTAGCAGTTAATCCTAATAGTATTTTAGGCCCATAATACTCCTCTAACCTTCTATAAGAAGGCGCTTCTTCATGATGGAATTCATCTACTATAATAAAATCATAAAAATTCGCTGTGATTTTTTCATAAAGCTTAGTTGAATTAAAACTCTGTATACTCATAAACAGATGTTCTAATGAATCTGGTACATTGCCCCTACAAATAAATCTCCAAAATTATTTTCCTTTAAAATTGCTCTAAAGGTATTTCTACTTTGCTTTAATGTTTCCTCACTATGGATAAAAAAGAAAGTTTTTTATTTATTTTCCTATATATCAAATACACAATCTATTGTTATTTCCATCAATTTTGATAATAACTGCAACCATTCATTCTACTCTTCCTTACATAGTTGATAGTTCGAAAGATTAAGAGTAAAATGCTACTCTTTTTTTCATATGTTACGATTATCCTAAACCGCAGCCTAATATTTCAATTATTGATTTATTAAAGTTAGACTGCAATAAAATTGATTTTATAAAAAGCATGTAATTAATACTACGATAGAAAAGAAGGATTTCATAGTGGAAACTCATACGGCTTTAGATGATTTATTTTCCTCTATGCTAAAAATACATACATTTACATGGTATATACCATTAAAAAGAGAGAAAACTATTCATAATAAATAAGCTATTCAAATTAAAACTTAAACAGTAAAAATTTATTAATTACCTTAAAGAAAAAGATATGCAATATGGGTCTATAACAGGTTAACTAATCAAAAAAATTATTATAACCCCTGAGTTAGGTTAACTATTATTAAATACACTAATGATGATATTACGAGAGGAGTAATATTTAATGATTTTAGCAAAAGATGAAAAATGTATTTTATTTAAGAAATGGTTTCTTGAACATATGGAAAACAATACTGTACCACTTTTTATTAGTAAGGCTCCGGATTTTAAGCTCACTATAGCTGCGGAGAATTTATTGAAAAGTCAACTGCAAGGAAATTATATATATATAATGTACTTTAAGAAAGCAAACTTCGACTTAATTCCACTATATGTTGGTAAGACAACTAACCTCTTGAAGCGATGGAAAGGTGGAGGTGGACATATTGAAAAACTGAAAAAAGCTGCTAATGATGCTTTAGAAGGAACTTATTTAAATTGGGCTAACCGTCTTGAAAAGTTAGAGGGGGAGATATTTTTATTTTGTTTAGATGAACAAAATGTTATATTTTCACCTATTCCATATTTTCCGATTACCATTGGAGCTATAGAATACCAGTTGATTTCTTTAGCAGCAGATGTGTATCCAGGTTTTTTACTAAATAAAGAAGGGGTGGGAAGATGATTGATTGGAAAAAATGGCTAGAAAAACAAGACATTGTGTATACTGCGCCATTATTTAGCGAGAAAAATCTGGTAGTAGAAACTTTTTTCAGAGGTTCTAGAGAGGTTCTAAAGAGAAATGAAGAATTTGATGAAACTATAATAAATATAGTTGAGACTGGTTTGAAGAGTAAAGACTGGCTAGGGATTATTTACATGATGCAGTGGGACCCTTACAATGAAATCATTCCATTATATTTGGGAAAGACTGAAAAAGAGGGCACTAAAAAACCTATAAGCTGTAATATTGATAATATAAGAAAAAATAAGGATAAATTTGCAAGATGGGGCTATAATCTTGATTATCATATTGGCGGTTTGAGTCATGCAATTTTTGGAGGAGAGGCCTATAAGAAGATAGAGCCAAGGTATGAAGATTGGGCTAGCATGTTATTTTCGGAATTGAATCCTCCTATACTTAAAGAAAAAGTATATGTTAGTTTAATTAGTTGGCATAAAGGGATGCGGGGACCCTCTGGACTACCTGAAAGTGTTCCTGCTGTTGAGAAACATCTCATCGCGCTTGCTGGTACAGAGTATCCAAATGTGCTTCTGAATAAAGATGGTAGATAGGCATTGATAACTAATTAGTATGCTTTCGATACCCACGGACTCCATAAACCTAATGAAAAACACAAAAATAAAGTTACCGTGATCATAGATTGCAATCAATAACAAATTAAGGCTTTGACTATAAATTCGCTTACCTATATATAAAAATAAAACTCAAGTTGCACAGAATGTGCATAGATTTTGTACAATATAAGCATAGATATCACTTAAGTGATATCTATCAGACTGTTTACAAACCCAGTGTAATTTTTTATTATACTGGGTTTGTTTTACATGTAGTTATGCGATAGCATCCTGGGTTATGTATAAATTGAAAATAACCATTAAATGTTTTGTTGAAAAATCACATCCCTTTTGTATGTGGAGAC
>DHIM01000049.1:1691-5371 GCA_002403785.1 Clostridium sp. UBA4746 | reverse complement strand
ATATATTTTTTTGTTAATTAGTGTCAGATTAAAATATACTTCATTATTGTATAAAATTTTATATTTAAAACTTTTAATTTTGAGGATAGTTGTCTATAATGATATTATAATAAATAAATTAAGGAGATGACAAATGAATATAAAATTTAATCAAAAAGCGTATGAAGAATTAAAAGCATTAATCAAAACTAAAGAAAATGCAGTTATAAGATTAGAGGTTTTGGCCGTTGGTTGTGGTGAGCCTGCACTAGCACTTTGTTTAGATAAACGAAGAGATGATGATTATTTTGTAGAAGTTGAAGGTCTATACTTTGTCACAGAGGAAAAATCTAAAATCTATTTTGAAAATACTGAAATATTGTATAATCTCGAGGCATTTAATGGAGGGTTTTATGTTCATAGGTTACACATTTAGTATGTAATCTACAAAGATAAAAGTAAGACCATACTATTGGTCTTACTTTTATAGCTAATTACTCAGTTTCGATATATTCTTAATCTAACTCTTTACAATCCCATTCGCTAAAGAAATGATCCAAATATTTTTCCATAAACTCATGCCTTTCTTTTGCCATAGATTTACCTGATTCAGTATTCATTAAATCTTTCAGAAATAAAAGTTTTTCATAAAAATGATTAACTGATGTACCTATATTTTTTTTATATTGTTCAAAATCTGTGTGTTTTTGAGGTTTAACATTAGGATTGTATAGTTCTCTTTGCTTATGGCCACCATAAGCAAAAGCCCTTGCTATTCCTATAGCCCCTATTGCATCTAATCTATCAGCATCTTGAACAACCTTCCCTTCTATCGTTTCTTGTTTAGCATTCATTGTGCCACCTTTAAATGACATAGTCCCTATTATATTTGTAATCTTACTAATAATGGCACCATCCACCCCTAAGTTTGTTAGCCACTCTCTTGAAAGTTTAAGTCCAATCTCACTACTACCTTCGTTAAATTTCCAATCCGCAATGTCATGTAATAAGGCAGTTAATTCAACTATGAACATATCAGCATTTTCTTTTTTCCCTATACTAATAGAAATTTTGTAAACTCTTAATATATGCCACCAATCATGACCTGTTCCTTCTCCATCTAATTTAATTTTTACATATTCTTTTGTTTTATTTATAATTTGATTTTTATTCACAAGATATCCTCCGATTTTTAAAAAAATTATTAGAACTTAATTTGAAAGGAATATACATAAGTTCTTTTAGTATTATAGGAGGTAACCAGAAGGTTATCTCCTATAATACTATTCCCAGGTTGTCCATATCTCTGGTACATATCCAATAGTAGCTTGTTTTCCATTTCGTACTATAGGAGTCTTAAAAAGTTGTGGATTTTCTAATAAAATTTCTTGTTTAGTTTCTTCCCCTCTAATTTGATCTAAATTTAATTTCTTATAATCCTTTGCTTTTGTGTTAATTAAGTTGTTTAATCCTACAGAATTTTTTATGCTTTGTAGTTCGCCCTTACTGAACCCTTTAATAGTTAAATCAATGAACTGATATTTTATGTTTCTTTCCTTAAAATATCGTTCAGTTTTTTTTGTATCAAAACATTTCTTTGTTCCAAAAAATTGAATATTCATCTTATTAAGCTCTCCTTAAACTGTATTAGTATATCTTTAATGCTACTATTAATTAAAGCATTGGTCACTATGAATTAGCAAATTAAAATATTATTAAGGCAACTATTACTGTAGCGACAATTCCACAAGTAACGGGAATAATATTTTTTCTAGCTACATCAAATGGTTCAACATTACATATACCTGCGGCGGCAACAACACTCCAAGGAATTATAGTTCCTCCGCCAATCCATATGGTGATGATTTGGCCAAATGCAGCAATTTTTACTTTGTCTATGTTAGTAGCAGTTGAAAAAGTGTTAGCTAATGTTCCCACTAACGGTAGACCTGCGAACCCTGAACCACTAAGTCCAAGAAGAGTGCTCGCAGCTGTTTGTATACCTATAACAGAGTATTTATTTAATGGTATATTATTAGATGCATATACCCCTATGTCACTTAAAATACCTCTGGCTCCATTACCCAATATATCAGTTGCAGTACCATCGCTTCCTAAGAAAAAGAAAGCACCTATAATTATAATTGGTGCAAATATGTTTATACCAAAAGTAAAACCATTTTTAATATATTTAGTAACATCGCTTAATGATGTTTTAATACCAGTACGGATTATTGAGGAAATTATCATTAGTATTGCTGCTGTCCCACCTATTAAAGCTGTAGATTCTGAACCTATAAATTCTAATTTCTTAATGAATATAATATCAATTATAAACACTAAAGGAGTAGCTATTGCCATTATTTTTGTTCCTATTGAGTGGTTTTGAATTGATTTTTTAGTTTCAATTATTATTGCTTCAACTGCAATTTCTTTGTTTCCGTCTTTTCTCATAAGTATAAATGCTAAAGTAATAGTAACTATACTCATTATACCCCAAAATGGAAGGCATTCTTTAATAATCCCTAATGCATTAGGCAAATTAGCAGTCTTTGCTGTTATTGATGGCGCAGCTTGAAGTATGAAATCGCTAGATAATGCTACTCCATTGCCGAATAAACATAAAACTACTGCAGCCCATACAGGTGGCAATCCAGATTCTATTGCTGCTGGCACCATTAAAGCACCTATAAAAATCACCGCTGGTGTTGGCCAAATAAACCATGAGGTTACACTAACAGTAATACCTAGAACAAAAAATGACATAGTTTTATTTATCATTAATTTCCTTATAGGTTTTATAATTAGCTCATCTGCACCTAGGTCATGTAATGCATTAGACATTGAATTAACTAATGCAATAACTACAACTATTTCAATAAATTCTTTTCCCGATACAACTACTGCCTTATATATAATCTGAACAGCTCTTAGAATATCACCTGTAAAGATATAACCTATTACTCCAATGCCTAAAATACATGGAAGTATTACATCTTTCTTAAGTGTAATTATAACTGTAATTATTAGAATGATCATTATATATGCATAATGAATTACACCTAAATTTATCATTTGTTTTTACTCCTCCTATGTATTATTCTTAGTATATACAACTATTTTTTGAGCTATGGAATTATAAACAGTTGTTTTTTTTAGATACATTAAGTTGAGTATATGCAATATTTAAAGAAAATAATCAATTTTACTGTTTGTAAAAAAAGTAAAATATAAAGCAACATATAATTAAACGCATAAAAATAAATAGACTTGCCTCCTGACAAGTTGATTATTTTTATGTCCCTAATATATTGCATGACTTTAACTAGCATTTATGATAAACTTATGACTAACAAAAATATTACACTATACGATTGTATATAAATCAGGAAAATAAGTAAGGAGGCAATGATGCTGAAAATTTGGGGTAAATTAATTAAAGACAATAGAATTATTAACGATGAAGTGTCAATGTCCGAACTAAAAGATAGTTACCAAGAAAATTTAAAAACATGTATAACAGAGTTATGTTATAAATTTGATATTGCAACACCATACTGGTTAAAATTAAATATTAATGAATATAATAAAAGACGTAAAACTAATTTTGATGAAAATAATTTTATAGAAGAGATTTACTTTGATAAATTTATGATAGAAGAATTAAAAGATAATGAAAAATAGTGCCTTCACAGGCACTA
>DHIM01000049.1:0-1572 GCA_002403785.1 Clostridium sp. UBA4746 | reverse complement strand
GGTACCAATAAGCACTGTTTTTCATTCGGTTTTAAAAGTAGAATAATAACTATTAATTTTCATCATATAAATCTAAATAAGAATAATTTTCTCCGCTTTTTTGCCAACCTAATATAGCATCCATGTTTACATTCTGTGCTGCTTTAAAAATAGATTTATCAACACCACTAAAATTTTTCTTTAAATCTTTAACTAATTCTTTAATCTCCTGTCGCTTGTTTCCTACCTTTTTAGCTGCAACCATACATGCACAATTTAGTGGCCATATACCACATTTTTTAGTAAAATCTTCTATGTATTCTTCTTCAATATTGTAAAGTGGACGAATTAATTCCATTTTCTCAAAGTTTTTTGATCTTAATTTTGGTAGCATTGTTTTAAAATTTCCTGAATAAAGAACATTTAGCAATGTGGTTTCAATAACATCATTAAAATGATGTCCAAGCGCAAGTTTATTACACCCTAACTCTTCTGCTTTAGCATATAATGCCCCTCGACGCATTTTTGCACACATATAGCAAGGATAATCTCGAGCTATGCTATCAACGATATCAAATACTCTTGATTCAAATATTTTAATGGGTATATTTAAATATTTACAATTGTCTATTAATAGTTCTTTTATATTTTCATGATAACCAGGATCCATAGCAATATACTCTAATTTAAAATTAACGTTGCCATGATGTTGTAATTCTTGAAATAGTTTAGCCATTATTAGGCTATCCTTACCACCGGAGATAGCTACAGCAATTTTATCGCCGGCTTCAACTAAATTATAGTCTTTTACTGCTTTAACAAATTTTGACCAAATAGGTTTTCTATAGTCTTTTATAAGACTACGTTCTATTTCAGCTAATGGTTTTCTTTCATTAAGTGGAACTAAGATTTCACAACCTTCTCCTGCAATAGTACTCATAAAATCACCCCTCTTTTACACATAGGATATTATAACATATTTATGAAGAGTTTGTCTTTGAAAAGAAATTCATATTGGCGTTCATAATATGCTGAATTAATTTTATTCTTTTATTTTTGTAGTTCCTTAATAAAGGGTTACTGATTATATAATAAAAATTAAATAACGATAAAAAAGGAGCCCTAATATTAGGAACTCATTTTTTATGATCATTAGCAATTATTTTGATATTATTTTATACATGTACTATGTAATATAATTTCTATTTATCAAATAAACCGCCAGTTTTTTTAGTACTTCTTGCTGCTTTTCTTTGTTTTCCAATTACTTTATCAGGTCTTAAACTTCCACCCTGCTCTGAACTTTTCTGTTTCTTTTCCTCAATAATTTTTTTCATCATTTCAATATTATTACTTGACATGAATTTTTCCTCCCTTTGCAGCAAATTAAGAATGTTAGACACTATAGAATTTATGTTTATTTATGATTTCTATATTTATATTTTCTATACTCAAACTCAACTTGATGTTTCCTCTACTAATCAGTTTATCTCAATTCATGAATCATTTCAATATAATATTGAAGATATCAGTATTTTTTTGTTGAAAAGAATATTTATTTCTTAAATATTCTTATATTTCTATATATATAAC
>DHIM01000048.1:2347-2584 GCA_002403785.1 Clostridium sp. UBA4746 | reverse complement strand
TTTCCTGAATTTAAAATAACTTGTCTTCTTATAATATCGGGACAATCTTTTAAAGTTTCATCAATTAATGAATAATTTTTTTCATAATTACTATATAAATTTACACTTGTATTTGTATCTATAGTTCCAGCCATTTCACATCACCAATATTAGTATTTGCAATATGTTTACTAATATACAAAAATTGTGTTTAGGATAGATCAATAAAAATACTAAAGGTGGTTATATCAAAATGAT
>DHIM01000048.1:0-2129 GCA_002403785.1 Clostridium sp. UBA4746 | reverse complement strand
ATCATTTTGATATAACCACCTTTTTCTTTTTATCTAATGAAATCAGATAAATTTTTCTTTTATAACTGAGATCTGTTCACTTGCTAATTCTTAAAACTATGTATAGGCGCTGGAATCCTTCCACCGCGATTTATGAAATCCGCACTTGAAAATTCGCTTACCTTCATAACAGGCGCGCGTCCAAGAAGTCCTCCAAATTCTACTGAATCCCCAACTTTTTTACCAGGGGCAGGTATAAGCCTTGTTGCAGTAGTTTTATTATTAATCATACCAATTGCACACTCGTCAGCAATAATTGCAGATATTGTTTCTGCAGGTGTATCTCCTGGAATAGCGATCATATCGAGTCCTACTGAACATACACAAGTCATAGCTTCAAGTTTCTCAATGTTTAAAGCTCCTTTTTCTACAGCTGCAATCATTCCCTCATCTTCACTTACAGGTATAAATGCGCCACTAAGCCCTCCGACAGAACCAGAAGCCATTATTCCACCTTTTTTAACTGCATCATTGAGCATTGCTAGTGCTGCAGTTGTTCCATGAGTTCCACATACTTCAAGTCCCATTTCCTCGAGTATTCTAGCAACACTATCACCTATAGCAGGTGTTGGCGCTAAGGACAAATCTACTATACCAAAAGGTACATTTAACCTTTTAGCAGCTTCCATACCAACTAATTGACCCATTCTAGTTATCTTAAAAGCGGTTTTCTTTATAGTCTCAGCTACAACTCCAAAATCAGCACCTCGTACTTTTTCAAGAGCAACTTTTACTGTACCTGGCCCACTTATTCCTACATTTAAAGTACATTCTGGTTCTCCAACACCATGAAAAGCTCCTGCCATAAAAGGATTATCCTCAACCGCATTTGCAAATACTACAATCTTTGCGCAACCAAGTCCATCTCTATCTGCAGTTAACCTTGCAGCTTCCTTTACAACCTGCCCCATTTCACGAACACCATCCATGTTGATTCCAACCTTAGAGCTTGCAACGCATACAGATGAACATACTCTTTCAGTAACTCTCATAGCTTCAGGTATAGATGATATTAGTCTATGATCGCCAGTAGTATATCCCTTTTGAATAAGCGCTGAAAATCCTCCAATAAAGTTTATTCCGAGTTCATTTGCAATTTTATCAAGCATTATAGCATACTCTACATAATTTTCGTCCTGAGAAGCTCCAGCTATCAAAGAAATTGGAGTAACTGAAATTCTTTTATTAATTATTGGCACTCCATATTCCATCTCTAACTCTTCCCCTACCTTAACTAAATTCCCAGCTTTTTTCATAATCTTATCATATATTCTCTGCCTTGACCTTTTACCATCAAAATCACAACAATCCAATAAAGATATACCCATTGTAATTGTTCTAATATCTAACTTTTCATGATCCAACATTTTTACGGTTTCCATTATTTGATTAATATTCACTTTCTACCTCCTATAAAAGATGCATTGAATTAAATACATCCTCATGCTGCATTTTTATTAAAACTTTTAAAATTTTTCCTTTTTCCGTTAGCTCTTCGTTTAGTTCCTTTAAAGAGATATTAATATTAGATAAATCCACTAGCATTACCATAGTAAAAAATTCATTCATAATAGTTTGATTAATGTCTAAAATGTTAGCATTTTTATCTAACAATAGATTAGATACATTTGCAATAATACCTACTTTATCTTTCCCAATTACAGTTAACACAGCCTTCATTTTTTTTCCCTCCAGTTTTTAATCACAAAAAAAGCCGAATAGATAATACTCGACCCTTGAAATCAATATTATCCCCTGTCCTTTTACCTGAGAGTTTCACTTGTTTTCACTAGCTTTCTCCTTCGGTGCTCATTTAGAGTCTCTCCAAGGGCTCGTCCTGTAACAGTCATATCCATGCGGTTCCTGAAAAATTAACTTTTTAGGTGTATAGATACTCTATACATTCCTGCTACACTCATCCGAACTATTAAATTGTAAGTTATTATTGTTATAATAACAGTTTTAATAACTAATTTCAACATATTATATTATTTTAGCTTACATAAGCTATATATTCACCTATTCATAACTATATATACATTTAAGCTACTTCTTCTTTTTCTAGATCTTCTCTTATGCTAATATTACTC
>DHIM01000372.1:975-2854 GCA_002403785.1 Clostridium sp. UBA4746 | reverse complement strand
TTCATCGATCCAGTATCACTGTTAATTATAATGTTGATGCAGTTTGCTTTCATAGTCTCGTGTTATCAGAGATTCCTCAGTATATTCCGGTGACTGCTTGATTGTCTGGTAAGTTGTAAAATGAAATGACCGCAAAACAAAATAATAAAGACCCAAGAGAAATACTCTAGTATAATGTTAAGTTACAAAACCAACAAGTACTGGAGGATTTCAAATGAGCCAATTAAATTTTATCACTGTGAGCAGAAAAGGTAAACACCTAACCTACGAAGAACGCATAAAGTTAGAAGCTTTATACAAAAGGGGATTAAGTTCGAGCAGTATTGCGGAGCAAATAGGTGAACGTTCAGAACGTACAATAAGGCGTGAAATTGCTAAAGGAATGGTTGAACTATTGAATAGTGATTTAACCACTCGAACGGAATATAGCGCAGAAATTGGGCAGTCAGAACATGATAGACAAGGTACGGCTAAAGGGCCTACATTGAAAATAGGAAAAGATCACAAATTGGTGAGGTACCTAGAAAAAGCCATTGGTAAAGATGGCGAATCTCCGTATGCAGCTATTCAAAATATTACAAACAAAGAGTTACAATTCAAAACAACTATTTGCTTCAAAACTGTGTATAACTATTTGGATAACAATTTATTTTTAAATATAAGTAATAAAGATCTGCCTGTTAAAAAGAATCCCCCAAAAAGGAAGTATAAAAAAATAAGGCAGGCTTATAACAATACCAAAGGAAGAAGCATATCTGAAAGACCTAAAGCGGTAGCTTCACGTGCTGAGATAGGCAACTGGGAAATGGATACTGTAGTAGGAAAACAGGGTACGAAGACTGTATTAATGGTGTTAAGCGAAAGAGTAACTCGAAAAGAGTTGGTCTTTAAAATACCATCTAAATCTCAGGTAGCTGTCGTCAAACAATTGGACAAATTGGAACGTAAAATGGGAACGTTATTTTCAGATACATTTAAAACAATCACTTGTGACAACGGTTGTGAGAACCTTGATTTTGAAGGTATTGAAAACTCTGTGAGGAATAAAGGGAAAAGAACCAAAGTGTATTATGCACATCCTTATAGTTCATGGGAACGAGGCACAAATGAGAATATCAATAAAATGATACGTCGATTTATCCCCAAGGGCATAGATATTTCTGCATTTACAAAAAACAGATTATGCAAATACAACATTGGATTAATAATTATCCTAGAAGAATTTTCAGTGGTCTTTCTGCTAATATGATAGAGCAGAAAGCCATCATAGCTTAATATTATATTTTTCTTGAATTTTCGGACATTTTATATTGCAATCTATAAAGGTTTTTAAATTTATAGAAAAAGATAGTAATATACACTCATTAAGAAACTTGGCTATTTTTAGAGCCGCATATACATGCGCTTTAGGAGCCTCTGAGAGTGCTTAATAAGGCTTGAGGATTACAATAGGACAAGAGGTGAAATGTATTGTTACAGGCTTAAAGGAAGCAATAGCAACACCATAAGGTTAGATCTAGAGACTATAAAAATTCTAAATAAATATATTAGGCAGAATGAGATTAATGATAATCAACAAATTTTATTTTTAAGCCAAGAGAAAAAAACAATATCGCGCAAAACTTTAGACGTCTTAATGAAGAATTACTTAACACCCTTTATCACATCCATAGATGGACTTCCACCTTCAAACATATTCTTTACTCTTAAACCTATAAGTGAATTTAACTCTGGATGTGTTAAAATGTAGAATCTCTCTTCCTCAATTGCTTTGAATATAACCTCTCCAATTGTATCAATTGGAATTCCACCTTTAATAACCTTATGTTTCTGTTTCTCCTCTTCTTCATACAAATCACTTTGATAATAAGTCTGACTC
>DHIM01000372.1:0-720 GCA_002403785.1 Clostridium sp. UBA4746 | reverse complement strand
GGAATGAATACTTTTTCGCCATGGATAGCACCCCATACATTAGCTTTCATAATCCACTCCCAGTCGTTTAAAGATAGTAACCAAGCTGGCCCTGCAACTACAACTCCTGCATTATTAAATAATAGATCTATATGCTGAAACTTTTCAAGAGCCTTCTTCGCTAGAATCTCCATGTCCTCAAATTTCATGACATCCATTTCAACAGCTAATACATCTGCACCTTCTGCCTTAAGTTGTTCTTCTGCCCTCTTTAAGTCATTTCCATCAATGTCGGCTATAATTATCTTAATTGCTCTTCTTGCACATTCTTTAGCAACTGCAAAACCTATTCCATTTGCACCACCAGTAATAACTGCTACTTTACCTTTAAAGTCTTTCATAATATAAATCCTCCTTAAAATTCATTCTAATATAGCAAAAATTTATCACATCATTGGAATAACAATGATGTGATTTGATTTAATATTATAAAGTGTCTTCCCACCAGTCCCATTTATAATTGGAGTAAGGAATAAATGCTATAGGATCCACTTCTGCCAAAACCTTCCCCCTTAAAAGTACTGAAGTTCCTACAGTGTATGTGCAGCCTAACATCTTTACAACTTCTAATTCTGCCCAAGGGTCATGTGGCGAGTCTTTAAGCTTCATCTCAAATTCCCCTTTTTCAAACACTTTGTTATCCATAGTTGCACCTTGTTTTATAAGCAGTGGGGTTAAGTC
>DHIM01000195.1:446-8809 GCA_002403785.1 Clostridium sp. UBA4746 | reverse complement strand
CAATGTAACGATGCATATTCTGCGGTTAGAATAGCACTAGCACTAGCTGAAGCATTTAAATGCACCATTAATGATCTACCACTCGCAAAGATTATAAGTTGGTATGAGCAAAAAGCTGTAGCTGACTTATTGGCATTATTATCACTTGGAGTAAAAGGAATTTACCTCGGACCAACATTGCCAGCTTTCTTAAGCCCTAATGTTTTACAATTCCTAGTAGATACTTTTGATATTAAACCAATAAGTACACCAGAAGATGATTTAAAACAAATATTAGGATAACAATATGTAATTTATACATGTGATGGCATAACCCAGGTATGGATACATTGGTAAGGTTATAGCAGAAGATATAGTATATACTATATGATAAATTATTAAGTGATTTGTAAAGTCAAATAAATTAAGGGGCGATGTTTTTATGGATAAATATGTTTGTTTAGTGTGCGGGTACGAGTATGATCCGAAAATAGGAGATCCTGATGGTGGAATAAAGCCAGGTACTAAGTTTGAGGATATTCCAGAAGACTGGGTTTGTCCATTATGTGGAGTTACAAAATCAGATTTTGAAAAAATGAAATAGAATCTCTTATAATTACTAAAATTAATATGTATGTTAGAGATTATTAACTAAGTATATCTTTAATAGCGTTACTTAATCTGTCATATTAGCGTCAAAAATAAATATTTTACTTATAAAAACTAGATATACTAATGGAACTTCATATTAAAAGCCAGGAATTTCTAATCATAAAATGATTGGATTTTCCTGGCTTTTTTAAGTTTAATGTATAATAAATTGTCTATTTAATACATTAACATAATTTATGACCATTTTCCATAGCAGTCTATATAAGTCATTGTTCTTGCAATGGCAAGATGATATTGTTTATAAATTATATATGTTAGAATCGGTCATAGTTTCTTATCTAGTTTATGGAAATATTTGTTTCGATTAGTGACTAAACTTTACACTTATAACTGCTTGGTAAAAGGTAACCTTTTATGTGCTAAATTAATATAATGATAGTGAAAAATATTTTTTAAGGAGAGTTAACTATGCTATCTAGTACTGAATTCATAAGACAATCTCTCGAGTTACATCTTTTTTTTGCAAGAATTATGAAAGAGCACTCATTCTTTTTAGAAGTAGGTTTTACACAAAAGGATTCAAATTATATCCAGCAGGCGAATAGTTTTCGGATGGAGTTTGATAGACTTTTAGGAAATGCTATTTCACTTTCTAATGGTGTTGTTAGCCCTAGTGTATTACAGTCTGGTGAAGTAATAACACCATATACACTAAAGGCTGAGACAGCTTCAGCATATTTTACGGGGGTGAATATTCCAAGCAGTTTAACAAAATCTGAAGCGGGATTAATGGGAAGCAATGCAATGATAAATAATCCTATGCTTGAACGAAGAGTGCTTATACTTAATCAAAGAGCAATAGAATTAATTAATGCTTTAGCACGATTTAAAACTATGGTCTTATCAAATGTTATATCCTGTAGAATATTTACAAATAACTACCCTTTACTTTTAAACCATATCTTAAGAGAAGCAAAATTTTATTTTCAGTTAGTTCAAAGGCTTCAAAATCGTGAGGAAATTAACTTGGAGAGAGATATGTATGAGCAAGAATCATTTTGGAATAGAATTATGGCTGAACATTCGAAATTTATTCGTGGGCTTCTTGACCCAACTGAAAATGAACTTATAAATGCGGCAAATAACTTTGGAGTTGAGTTTGATAAGTTGACACAAGAGTCTAAAGAAGCGATGGATAAGATGATTCCAATTTCAAAAGTTACGGATGATAGTCTTAAAGCAACTATAGATATAGCTAAATTTAAATCGCAAGGGACACAGGGATTGGTAGAATGTAAAATTAAGTCCATAATAATACCATTATTGGCTGACCATACGCTGCGTGAAGCAAATCACTATTTACGTTTATTGAAAATATTTACAAAGGTTGTGTAAAATACTAAAGGGTGTGCGATTTGCATACCCGTATCTAAAATGTTATTGAATATTATGAAACGATATCATTAATTTTTCAGAGTTTTTTAAAAGTATTAAAGTACGTTTCGGATTGTTTAGTAACAATTTAAATTAACTGCACCTTTGGGATAAGAAAAGAAGTTACGTATAGGCTCAATACTTGTAAATGAATATTGTTTAAAATTTAGGTAATTATAACATATGCAAGATTTATTTAAGAATCAAATATGTTTGCGAAAGGTAGTCTTATATATGGGATTTTTACGTTGGATAGTCTTAATAGTAGTATTCGTTTGGGCGTTGGGAGTAATATTTAAAATTGGTGGTAGTATGATCTATTTGTTACTTATAATAGCTGTACTAGTAATCCCCATGACTGTGGATTCCGGAAAAAATAAAAGAGCTAATTAGGCTCTTTTTACATTTTAAAGACTATTCCTTCCAAGTGGCTTTATCTAGCAAGCTAATCAGAGCATCATCTGTTACAACTATGTAATGATCTTTAGCGTATTCATATCCTTTAATAAGAGACTTTATTTTAAACTCTTTGCCACAATGACCGCAAGTATAATATTTGTATTTAATTTTTAAATTATCGAATTTGTGGAGCTGTTTAAAATGAATAGAATTATCTTTTGCAGCAGTATACATAGATATTGGAATAGTGACTCGGCTGAAAGAAATAACTGTTTCATGGACTATAGCCATTTGTAACACCTCACTTTTTAATAGTATGACCCTAACGTTATCAAATAAATTGAAATTCATAAAAAAATACTGCACTAAGGAAAGGAGAGCCTGTGCAGTATTTTAAATCAATATCATTTTGTAATTAGAGTAAGGTGGGTAAAGGACTTGACCAATATGTAAATAAAATAATTTCAAATATTAATTCAAGGGAGAATGATGGATTATGCAGATAATAATAACTAATAATATAACTAATGCAGATTATAAAACTAAAGCAATTACTATTAAATAGAATATAATACAATAAATGATTGAAGGGGATTTAAATTTGTTAATTGATATTAATAAGGACGAAATGAATGCTATTATTTCTGCTTTGTATATTAGAATTGTAACAAATACTGAAGTTCTAAATATTACTATATCAGATAAATATAAGGACAATTTAATGAAGAAAATAAGCTATCTACAAAAATTATATGATAAATATAATGTAATGGTAAATTTAAGTTTAGAGTAGAAACACTCTTTTTATTGTAGAAATTTATGTGTGAAATATATATAGGGCAGGTATATATACAGTTGACTTATATTAAAATAAGAAACACTCCCCTCCAGACAAGAATATTATGTTTATTGGAAGGGGTAAATGCGATATTAGATTTGATCTACTGATAAAGATAAGCAAATTATTAAAAGTATCGCCTTGTGAATTAATAAAGCATAAATAAAATTCATTACTCACTATCACATATTATTTACTTTTTTATGATTTTATGTTAATATTTACTAGAGATAATCAGCAATATAAACAGGGGGAATAAAATTGAAAAACAAAAAAATAGTTTTAGTATTATCATGTCTTATGCTTATTACCTTTATAGGATGCTCAAATAATTCCAAGACTCAAACCACATCAAATGATATAACAGAAACAACTTCTCTAAAGCATATCAAAGTTAAATTAACAGCTCAATTAATATTTAATAAGTTTAAAAAAACTGAAAAAACCAATATAACTAACATAGAAATAGTTACTGCTGAAAATGATACGAATCACTTTTTAGGAAGGCCTAACCAATATACCGAAAAAATTTGTTGGAATGACGGTAGGATAAAGGATTCCCAAACTGTATCGTCAATAGAGCTTTTTAATAATAAAGAAGATGCAGCAACTAGAAAAGCCTATATAGAACATGTAACGAAAGCTATGCCTGTTTTGACTCAATACCTAATTCAGAAAGATAATATCTTGTTAAGAATTGAAAGTGGCTTAACTCCTGCACAATCAGAGGAATACATAAAAATTTTCAAAGCAATTTAAAAACAAAAAAATAAAGAAGCCTGAAGATAGTATTTAAACTAACCTTAGGCTTTAAAATTAGAGATCATAATACCGGCTTTTCTATTCATAATGCTTATTACGACACCTATTTTAACCATTTGATTCGCCCTCTTTTATATTAAGATAGGATTTTAAATACACATATTCTGGTTTTGTAAATATCAGTATTAATGAAATTATATATATACGCCATTTTTCAATAAATTTTCTATTCGAGGCGGTTAATATTATTATTTCTTTAGTTGGTAGTTTTCTTTTTGTCTTTAAATGACTTAATATCGATTCTTTTCTAGCACATAAAAAAGCAACATTTAATAAATTATTTCTTGTGTCCTTGTGAGAAGGGGATAAATTAATGAGGGAATTAAAACTGATTTTGTATTTAGATAACTCCTCAGAAAATAAGCTTATTTCATCACCTCTAAATTGATTCTCTATTTGGATTTCATAATTGTTAATGGAATTTTTACCGTCTATATAATCTAAACCACCCTCATCGTTCTCAAACCTTAGATAAGGAGAATTTTTGTTTTTTCTGAAGAAATCTATCAAAGCATTTCTAATAATAACTTTACCGAAAGCATAAAAATTTCCTTTAATTTTATCATATTTGTCGCAAGCAATATTAAAAGCAAAAAGTGCTATACTAAGTTCCTCATCATTTTCCCAATTTAAATTCCGTTTGCATAGTTTACTAGCAGTTGAGTAAACAAAACCCTTATTGGCTTCTATAAAATTACTCCGATTTTCGGAAAATAAAACATCTCCATTAAAACTTTGTTCTTCATCTAAACACAAGACCGCTTTTTTATTATTATGAAAAAGAAGTTTCAAATTCATTTGTTCACCCCTCATATTTCTGTACGTGAAAACTATTTATTGCTATATAAAATTTCACTTAAGTTCTATATTTTAATTATATATAACTAAGCTTAAGGTAAACTGAATATTTGCTGAGAAAGTACTGTGAATGCAGTAAACAATTTAATAATAAATCAACAGAAAAAGACACACCAAAACAAAAGGCGTGTACCCAAGCTATTATTAATTTATTTTAAAAGAAATAGAAAAACTAATTCGTTTTCCCATTTCGATTTTTACTACCCCAAAATTAATTTTGGGGCCCATATTTACAACTAAAATGTATAAGTAGGAGACTTACTTCTAAAATATCGTTAAACTTCTTTCACTATTTCATCGTATCCTCTTCTAATTCCTCTTGGGTAAAGTGTTTTATTATTATCTAAGTGTCCAAGTGAGATTATCATAACTACAGTCTTATTTTCATCAAGTTCAAATTCTTTCCGTATTCCCTCAAAATCTATGCCACTCATTGGATGAGAATCTACTCCAAGACTCTTGGCTGCGTACATTATAGACATTGCTAAGAGACCTGCATTACTTTCAGCAAACTTTAATTTACGTTCCTCTGATGTAGAATATAAACTGTATGCAAAACCTTGTGTACCTGCTAGTTTTTCTTTGTCACCACCTAGATTTTTTAACATATCATTCCATACAGGATTTGATTTATCATATCCTTCTTTATTACCTACAATTATTAAAGTTACTGGTGCTTCTAATATTTTAGGTTGACTCATTGAAAGTTTATGCAATCTATTTTTAGCTTCCTTAGATTTCACTGCTATAATCTCCCAAGGTTGTAGGTTAAATGCTGATGGAGCTAATACTGCAAGGTTAATAATATCTTTAAGTAATCCATCCTCTACCCCTTTATTAGTATCAAAATAGTTAATTGCTCTTCTTTCTTCAAAAACTTCCTTTAAATTCATTTATTACTCTCCCCCATTCTCTTAAATTGTTTGTTATTATTTTTGGATAATTGTTACCTACTTTAAATTAATATAATACTAGTTGTTAATTAATCATGTCAAGTAAGTACGTGTTAAAAATATTTTACCTAACAATTTTATCTAAAATATATACTGCAAAAGTTACTTTAATTTTAGAAGTATAATAAACAAATGTCATTATCCATTATATACCAAATTTCCATATTTGGAACTATCACTTTTCTATTTATATTCAATAATAATTTAAAATAATCCATGTCTCAATTATTTATACAAATAATAAAAAGCTCCAAGGAATTCCTCAGAGCATTTTAACTGATTTTTATATAATCAGCCATTTATTCTAGAATTTTTCTATAATAACCATTTAAAAATGCAAAGGTAATCAGGATATCACCTCCCGCCTTTACATCTTTTATTTTTTTGTACATGTTAATTATTATAATTTATATATTCATAAATCATTCTGGTTTGCAATATTCAGACAAAACAATAATCGAATCAAGTAGTTTATTTTGAGTTTCAATTGAAAGAGTAGGGTCATCTTCGTATTCTTTAATAATTTCATCTTTAATAATTAATAATCGTTCGTTAAAATCTTTTTTCAATAAACTCACCCCATAGTTTCTAAGTAATCAGCTGACCATGTACAGAAAAAATTGTGTGAATAGTGTTTAATAATTATCCGTATGCGTAATTATAGTAGCATCATGATGATAGGTATTTTCATGATTTTTGACTTCGTCATAAGATTCCCCGTAAGTACTGTAACATGTTCCACACCAACCTCCGTGACACTTAGAACAATACCCACTGTATGAAACTAATATTTTAGGTATTGTATCAATTGATTGTTTTATATTATTTTTATTCATATTTAATAACCTCCTTTTATTTATTATGTGGAATAGGGGCATTTTTAAACAAGGTAAATAATAGATGTACTGTACAAATTCATCGAATATTACTACTGGAGTAAATGCTTTAATAATTTTCATTTCAAAGTATTTACTTATAAATTAGTGTATTTTAACTCTAAACATGTAACCATTTTAAAAATATTTAATAGTATAAAACTATGTAACAGTTTTTAAAGAGGTGTTCTAAATTTTTGAAGCTGACAATGTAAAAAGACTATTCAAGATTAGACAGAAAATTAAAGAGCTAAAAAATGAAGAAGAAATACTTAAAAATGCAATTAAAGTAGAAATGATAAGGACTAATATTAAAGAACTGTTAAAGTCTGGATTGTTGGAGAATGACTATGATTATATTAAAGGATAAATCAAAAATGAAATTATCCATTACCTATATCTAAAGCCTAGAACTTAGTAAAAACTAAAATATTTCTCACATTCTTATTCAATTAAGAAATTACAATGTAAAAATATATTTTAAGCTTTAGTTTATAAATCAAGTATATGGGATACAAATTTATTAATATTAAAGGATGATATATATGAACGAAAATAATTTCAAATCAATAAATAAACATAGGAAGGGCAACTTCTTATGGGAGGTAAAAGGTGGAAATGCAAAGATGTATCTTAATGGTACTGTTCACATGGTACCTAAAAGCTTCTTTCCTTTAAAAGATGAGATTATAAATAGCCTAGATGAATGCAGGAATTTTGTATTAGAAATAAAAGATGCATGTATTAGAGATGGTATAAGTATAACAAATGATATTATACATAATAAAGACTATATTTATGAAGATGGTGACAGTTTATATAATCATTTTCCAAAAAATAAAATTATAAATTTAAGAAATTATTTAGTTAATAATAAATTATGTACTAAAGAGATAGCAAATAAATTTTATAAACTAAAACCAGAAGTTGTTGAAACTTTATTATCCAATGAAAGATATAACCAAGCCGGCCTTGACCAAGAACATATAGGAATAGATTCGTATTTAATGAAGAGAGCAATGGGAATGAACAAAAACATATTAGAACTAGAAACGCTGGAATATCAAATGGAGATATTGGATAAGCTGAGTATAACAATCGCTCAAAAAACCGTTAAAAAGATTGACAATAAATCCTCAGTCAATATTAATAAAAAATTTGAAATAATAAAATTACCAATACTTGAAAGAGGATGGTTCTCAAATTTCAAAATACAAAAAATGTCCCCTTGGCTTTTAGGTATTCAAGCTAAGAGTAGTGGTAGTTTATATAACAATGAGGAATTAATTAGGACGCTAAGGAAAAAATCAATTTCTAGTGGAAGCCCCCTTTTTGGCAATAGAGATAAGGAAATGTGTAAAAAGATAGAAAAATTTTTAAAGATTAAAGATAGTTATTTTATTGCCGTTGGGGCTGCCCATCTTATAGGCGAAGGTAGCATTATAGACATATTAGAAAAAAAAGGGTATGAAATCATTAAAATATGTTAAAGTGATAAAAAAAGATACTCTTAATAAACTGGTAAGAACATCCTAATAAAAAGGATACTAGCAAACAAAAAAATGATTTTTGTATTGCACAGGAGTCATTTTT
>DHIM01000195.1:0-206 GCA_002403785.1 Clostridium sp. UBA4746 | reverse complement strand
AGGAGTCATTTTTTTCAAGTCCCCTTCCTATAATTATTATAATTGTCTTTCTAAATTTTACAATTTATATTATCTAAAACCTCTTTATATTTCAAATCTTTTAAATACCTTTGTTCATATATTAGTTGTGTTTGTTTTACTATTTTGTCTTTGTCTATTACGCTTAGAACTACTAACGTTAATCCGATAAGTGTTACTATTATGAT
>DHIM01000083.1:14477-22392 GCA_002403785.1 Clostridium sp. UBA4746 | reverse complement strand
CATTTAATTAATTCAGTACCTATTCCTTGATTCCAATAAGTCGGTAATAAGTATATTCCACATATTTCTCCCCAAGAACTATCATAATCCTCATCTCTACATTTTCCTAAAGTCATAAATCCAACTGGGTTATTTTGCTTACATATCAGAACATCTCTTCCAATTTTTCAGATAACGCTTTATAAAAGTATTTTTCCCTTTTTTCAGCACACATATTATCAAGTATTAAATCTGGAATAATCTTTTTATAAGCCATTTTCCATGATTGCGAATGAATGTCTCCTAATATTTTAGAATCATTTATATTTGCATAACGAATATAATCACCCATATACCCCCTTTTGCTAACTAATAAATTGCTATTGTGACGTAGTAAATGAATATTGTGTCGCAATTATTTGATTATATCTTCTATGAAATCAATCTTTTCTGTTAATGGCTTTGTTCCATCAACAACGTATTTTTTACAATAGATGTTTTTTAACCAACAATCATGCAAAACCTTGCTTCTGGTATTTATATCCGCAGTATCATAACTTTTTGCCCATTCCAAGAATTTTTGATGAATATAATACATATCTCCACCCTGTAAAATTCGATTTCCAAATCTCTCGTATTCTCGCTTCTTTATACGTTCTATTCTCATTTCAGTAGGTATTTCAATTCTTATAATCAAATCAAAAATGGGTATAAAAACATCTCCCCACCCACATAATGAACCTGTAATAACACATTTCTCTGCATTTAAAATATCATTCATCAATAGTTTTTTTCTTTCCTCTATTTCTCTTTTTTTAACAAATGGTGGGTTTTTTGGTACCCAAAAATAATCATCTACATCAAAATGAACATAATTCAACTTACTTTCTATTTCTTTTCCTAATGTTGAAGTACCTGAACCAGAAGCACCTAATATATGAATTATAGTTATCAATAAATTTCCTCCAATACATTATTAAATGTGTTTCATAAAAATAACATTTACTTCGCATTTTGAATAGGTTTGGATTCAGATTATGACTTAACTGTAAATGAAGATTATTCTCCAGACTGTGTAAAAACTATTTCATCGAGTTTTCTCACAGCCTGACTCATTTTACTTCGTATGTATTATAGCAAAAATCGATAGCACCATTTGCATTTTTAAATCTTTTATATCTCAACCCACATTGCAATAATTCAGATATTAACTGTTTTCTATCATTATTAAATTCATGATGCCACTTTATATTCATCCATAAAAACTTTAACGTTGGCTTGGTGTTATATGATTCTTTCCCCGTTCTTTGCCGAATCCAGCGTGTTAAAATTCTATATAATCGTATAAAGGAATTTGTATCTAAAAAAATAATATAATCGCAATATTCATAACGTTTTTTTAGATATTTTCTTGGTGAACCTTCCATTACCCAGTTTTTACTCGTCACTATATCCCTGAACATTCTTTCTCTTTCTTTATCTGGACGCCTAACATCACCGTCTCTTGTCCTCATCCAAACTATATTATCTTGTTCATAACAAGGAATATGAAATTCTTCTGCTATCCTACGTGATAACGTGGTCTTTCCACTACCAACAGCCCCGATAATGTCAATTTTCAAATTACACCTCCTGTCCAGTTTATCTGATTTCTTTTAGCCTTTTCTTTCATAATACTTTATATCTGCACCAACAAAATCATTCACAATTTTCACCATTGTGTCCTGTTCAATTATACAAAATAATACAATGGGTAATTAAAACATAAGTATTATTTCATATACAATTTAAAACTGCTTAACACACAACTTATAAACTTGTTAAATTTGAAGTGTAACACATGTTAAAAAAAGGCTAACGCGACCTTTAACCAAGTTAAAATTTTAAATAGTTATCGCAAAAACAATAAAAAGAATGCTCTTACTTTTAAAATTTCTTAGGGAAATCAATTTTATGTAATAATGTTCCTTATAATTGAGCGAAGTAACTGATAATTTGTGTTACATAAAATAAACGTAATGTAATTAATAAGGATTCCTCCTTTTGCTCTTTACTTAAAACAAAACTTTAATTATAAATTTTAGTTAGTTATACCGTCATAGTCTGCTTAACTACCATTTAATAAAAATTTCCCTTTCACAATTTTTTATCTTATTCTTATTATATTTTTAAAAAGAATTTATTATATTAACTAAATATATCTGCTCAATAAATTAGTTATGCACTCATCTCAGATTTTACCGAATATATTGAATTACATTTTTCCAAATTTCAGAAGTTACAACCTTGGAATCTGTAATTTCTCTAATCCCGTAAGAATTCATTGTCATTTTTAGTCCTAGATTATTTTGAGCATCAACTTCACAAATGATAATTTCATTCATTGAATTATCAGAATCACTGACAAAGTATCCGTAAGAAAGGTTTATTGTTTCCTGCCTTCCTCCAAGCCCACTCCCTAACCATATTTTAAATGAATATTTTTGAGTCCCATCTAAGTACATCATTACAAGTGACTTTTTAGTAGTTACAGTATCGAAGTCAAAATCAAAATTAGCATTGCTACTCTTAGTTTTTTCAAGTAAGCTTTGTAATCCACTAATTATATTAGCATAACTTTCTTTCATAAATCTATTTTTATCAATATCTGTAATTCTTTCTAATCTTGGGATTAAAGAATAATCTTCTATTGCATCATTACCCGTATTAATAATAGACTCTATCTTTCTAGATTTTAAATTAGGTCTTTGCCCTAGTTTAGGTTTTTCAATTAAATCGGTATTGTAAATTTTATATAATAGTTCATTAAAATGCTTTTCGAATTGAGAGTCGTCAGAAAAATCAATATAATATTCTCCCCTTAAATAAAACGGTATTGCCTTTGATTTATCACCCTTAGTACGAACTAAAAGTATAAATTTTTGTGGATTATTTGTAATAAATGGAATTAGCATATTAGTTTCAAATCCAACTCCTCCTTGCAAATCGTCTGCTTTTTTAGCATATTCCTCCGTTAAAACAAGAATAGCATAATCATTATCTTTAATGTTTTTCAACATCATATTATTTAAATTTATAGTTTCACTTTGAGTTTCAAGTCTATCTATATGTACCTCTACACCCTTACCAAATAATCTGCCTACAAGTTTTAATACCCAATTTTTATGTTCTTCACCATCCCAACTGTAGCTTATAAACGCTGTTTTGTCTTTCTCCATAATAATCACATCCTTATATATTTATTACCTTAAATTATACCATAATTACCTTAATATCATAAAAAATATAACACTATTTTCACAGTAAATAGTATTGCAGTAAAAAAATATTACTGCAATAGCTCAAAATTAATCCCTTTCAATATTAGGATAACTATTATTCTTTAGCTTTTTCGATTGCTATGTAAAAATACATTAATACATTAGTTAGGCAAATAAATCATATTTTTAGGGAGGTGTACATTATAACTCAATTATTCTCTGACAATAAAACTCCCAGATTTTCATCTGAGAGTTCTTAATTATTAACAATACAATTTGTACTTTTCTTGTATTATTACCTAAATATGTTGCATTCTATTATTTTTTACTCATCGAACCCTATCAAAGTCCAGATATGTTCTTAAGTTTTAATATCAGTACATAAAAACGACAATGTGATGCATATCATTAAATAAAGATTTATGTAGGGGGTATGTGTTGATAAAAATACTTATCACAATAGCTGGTTCTTTAATAAGCATTATATTCACTTTGATAAGTAAGAAGGGTCTATTTCCTTATACATTGAGAGCTTCAGGTAACATGGAACAAATGATTACAAAAACTTTTCATATATTAACTAATGAAACGTCAGAAAGCTGGAGAGTATTACTATTCTCATTTTCTGCGATATGTAGCATCGTTATATCAATTGTAATCATTTGTTATTTTGTTAAATCATTTAACACCTATTGCTCCGAATCAATTCTAATGAAAATAATCATTCCATTATGGATAACAGTTTTAATTTTCAACTGTCTATTTGCGTTATACTATATAATGTTTTTAATAATATTTCTATTAGCTTTAGCAATTTTAATTTTTATAGTATTCACTTCTGATGGTGGTAAATCTAATGGCGGTCCAATCCATGTAAGAGGACATTATAGAAAAGGGTCTATGTTAGAAGTCATAACCGAAGGAGACCAAGATACTAAACATAACTGAAATAATTACTATACTATTTCAGTTATGTTTAGTATCTAATTACATATAAATTCGTTTTCACACGACTTCTTTAAATTTATGTATCCTAACAAGCACTCGCAAAATATTTATATTATCCACATAAATAAATTTTACTCAAATATTATAACTATAAGGATTAATTTTTAAGGGGCAGTACTGTGAATAGTGAAACAAGAGTTGACATATTGGAGAAAAGCAACATTATAAATCTTGTCGCTCAAAACAAAAACAAAAATATTATAAGACAGGAAATTGCTAAACAATCTAGTCATAAGCTCTCTTATTCTATAATAAATGGGTATATTAAAAAAAATTTAAAGAAGACCTGGGAAAATAAGAAATGGGTGAATATTAAAGAAGACACTAATTCCACTATATCCTCTGATAACTCTGTGCCAAAGTTAAAAGAACCTCCTAAGAAAATAGAATTGATTCTTAATGAACTAGATAAAAAATTCTTGGTTGCTTCTAATAATCTAGATACTATTACTAAAGAAGAAATAATTAACCATCTTCAAACACTATTAAAAGTTAACTGTAAAACGTTAAGCAGAATAAAAAGCTTGGAAACAATACTGAGAAACATTGAGAAAAAAAAACAGAAGGAATGAATAATACCTTTTATAGGGTTGGCTACTCTTAAGAAGGATGATATGTACATGACAATTATTAAGGGAAGTTCATTTCTTGACTTCCCTTAATTTACATTTTATTGATATTGTGAATTAAAGTACTCTTTATTAATTATCAAATTTTTTTATTTTTGAGTTCCACTTTGTATAACCAACCAATATTCCACATAACCCAAATATAATTGCATACAATATAAACCTTGAAAGTATACCAGTAATATCATAATTTCTTGGGTTTGGGTTAAGGAATACAAGTAAGTATGCTACATACTATAGAACCACAACCCCATAATAAACCTCCGTAGATTAATATAAACTTTTTCTTCCCCATGAGTTTTTGTTTCTTCCATTTTTCCCTTTCATTTTCTATGTTATTCAACAAAATCACCCCATATTTTATTTAGTTTATTTGTCTATTATGATACTCATAATAGAATAATAATACAGTTATTTTCCCAATATAATCTACTGGTAATTGTTGGGTAAGTAAGGCACAGACTTATAATTATTTTTTCTAATTTAACCAATATTACCTTATTCAACCATACAACATAGTTATATAATCTTAAAATATCATCATAGTTATATATAAATTGCTTCCCTATCTTTAAAATACTTTAAATCTATATCAGAATGAGACGAGTGAGCCTGAGCTCTAACAAGTGGCTTGATTTTTGTGGTGTTCTTCTCCATGTTAAATAGTTGTAACTATTTAAACATATGGTTAGGAAGCTACTTTGTGGAAACACTATAAAATCCTTACATACATTCATAATTTTAATTTAGATAAGCATGAATATTTTTGTTAATTATGTGAAAAATAATAATATACGTTACACAAACATATTAAAGCCTATCATTATTCTTATTTATCTCAATAGACATCAAACTATCTTTTATTTCAAACAAATTTACACAATATCTCAAAATCTCAATTTCACCCTCAATTATTACAATCAAAATGTCCATTCTATTCTAGCCTCCATACCTTTAATTAAGCAACAATCACTTTCTATAAATAACTTCATTTATATACCATTAATAAAACAGCTTGGGTTTCATCTATACCCTTACAAAGGAGGAATCAACTATAATTAATAAATCTATCTCTAAAACTTCAACTAAATGTAACAATAATGAGGATGCTTGGAATACATTGGGCAACTTTCTAATATATCTTTTACTAGAAAAAGAATATTGGAAAGGTGAACCTAGTGGAGATAAAAGAATTCCTGGAGGACCTACTAATGAAATATGAGCCTACTCCTCAAGAGTATGCTGCCGTATACGCCAGAAAATCTACTTTAGCTGACAACAATTCAATTCAAGCACAAACATCACTTGCTATGGATGTTCTTGAGAAAAAAGGACTTCTTCTTTATAAAGTTTTTTCTGACATAGAAACGGCTACTAAATATGAACCGATACACAGAGTAGGGTTTAAAGAACTTATGCATGATGCTATAGAAGGCAAGTTTCATACACTTGTCGTTTTTAGGCGAGACCGCCTTGCAAGAAAGGCTTCTCACCTCATCGAAATAAAAAAGTTCTTCAAAAAATGTAAAATTAGAATAATCTACTCTAACGAGGGCGAGTTTCAACCAGATGACAGTTATATATCAAACTTTATAGAAAATATAATAATGGCGGTAGATGAGCTTGAACCAAAAATACTGTCAGAAAGAATTGAATCAGGTAAGCTTAAGAAACGGGAACGTGGAGAATATTGTAGTGGAAAATATATTCCTTTTGGGTACGCTCACAATCCCCTTGAAGGTAATATCCGATATGAATGTATTACAGAAGAAATTGAACTTGTAAAAAAAGTTTTTAATGAATTCATTAATGATAGCTCCAAATCTGAAAATATGAAGAAATTAAGTAAAGAAATTTTGGAATTTAGAATTAAAAAAAACAAAAAACTCTATGATGAAACGAAAGACGAAAAATATCTAAAAACAAATCCTCTATCTATTATGACAACAATTAAAACCCCCATATATGCAAACTTACAATTTAAAAATAAAGAGTTAGATATTACTAGTGAGGATGTTTTTGATATTGTAGATGTTACAAACCCTATTGTTAATAAAAAATTATTCCATGAATGTACTAATGTCGAAAAGGCAATTGATGCAGATATATGGTATAGATGCATAGAAAAGTGGAAAACTTCAAATCTTAAACGAGCTGGAGTAGGTCAGAAGGCACCGACTCTATTATTCAAAAATCTATTATATTGCAAAAGCTGTGGAGGAAAAATATGGTTTACAGATAATGATTTCAAATGCAAAACGGGTTGTTTTACTATACCTAAAGACGATGCTATAAATAAGATGCTATTCATTCTTTTAGTCGAGTTAGTTGGAGATGAACACTTTACAAGATTAGTGGATGACAAAATAGAATTACTAAAGAAATATATTTCTAAAAAAGAAGAAACTCTCGCGAAAAAAGCTAAACAAATCAGGAACAAAATTGTTAGGATGGTTACTAGTAGTAAATCATCTGATAATGCTTTAGATAAATTTTTTAAAACTGAACATGCCATAAATGAGGAATTATCACGTATAAAAATGAAAAGAATGGAATTGATTTATCTTAAAGCTAATATTAAATCTTTAATAACATCACCTAAGATAATAACAGATTTAAAGGAGAAACAGGACTATTTACAAATCATGCTTCAAAACTTAATTGAAAGGGTGCTTATAGATGGTAGCAAAAAACAACTCCGAACCACCATTATCTACAAAGAATAATATAGCGGTTGCTTATTTGAGAGTTTCTACTGAAAGACAAAGTGAATCAGGATTTTCATTAATAAACCAAGAAGCGTCAGCTACAGAATATGCTATAAAAAATAATTTGGATTTAAAAAAGAACATGATACTCACTGAGGTCAGGTCAGCCTCAACACTTAATAAAAATTCTAATGATAATGATTTAGAAAATAGTTTAAGTAATCGTCCAGTCTTATTAGATATATTACATTTAGCAGTTCAAAATAAGTTTCAAAATATTATTATTTTTTCGAGAGATAGATTGGCTAGGGACCTAGGAATGTTCATCGCG
>DHIM01000083.1:0-14286 GCA_002403785.1 Clostridium sp. UBA4746 | reverse complement strand
AGAAATAAAAGTACATTATAGTAGACCTGGAGAAATAACGGAATCTACAGATAGCAAAATATATAAATTCCTCGATTTAATACTAGCAAGCGTAGCAGAACTAGAGTCAAATGTATTATCTACTAGAGTAAAAAGTGGAAATAGAATATGTATTACAAATAGCTACTGGGCTGGTGGTAGCGCTCCCTTTGGCTATATACTACAAAAAGATAAAAATTACTTTTCTTCCAAAAAAAGTAGGCATTCAAAACTTAAGCCATCAATTTATGAGGATAGTATTGTACAAGAGATATTTAAACTTTATACTCGAGGTTATAGCTACAAAGATATTGCTGATAAAATGAACGACGAACATGAATATATCACTTGGACTAAAAGTAAAATTGAGACAATTATTATAAATGAGACTTATACTGGTAAAATTGCTTGGAATAGGCGCTCTGGGAAAAGAAATCCTGGTAAAAAACTCATACCTGAATACTCTCCTTATGATAAAAAGATGCAAATCATAGATACTGACCTTTACAATAATGTTAAGGAGCTAAGGAAAAGAAAATCTAACCTTAAAGATTCAACATACTACACTACTCCATTCTTATTAAAGAAAAAACTTATATGTGGAATTTGTGGAGCAATGTTAACGCCTAGGAATTATGGTGTAAATAAAACAACCGTTTATAAGTGTCCTACAAAAGTTGGTACCAAATCTGAGTTAATTATTAAACAAAAAGATACAGATGCTGAGGTTATACAGCAGCTTAAAATGATATTAAAAAATAGTAACACTGATGAATTGTGGAGCTATTATGGAATTGAAATTGCTAAACGTAAAGTTGAATATAAGGAGGTCAAAAAGGACCTTAATAATAAAATTGTGGGAGTTAAAAAATTACAGAACAATGTATATAAATTGCTTAATAAAAAAGATGTTAGTGATGACTTAATAGAAAAATTTAATTTTCAATATGAAGTACTAAGTAAAACCAGCGAGCAGTTCTCAAATAAAATCATTTCAATAGATAAGCAGCTTAAAGATATCAACTCTCTAAAAAAAGAACACTATGATAAAGCTTTAAATTATTTCAAAGAATCTATTTTCGCTAAAGATGATTTTTCATTGAGGGTATTAATTGATATTCTAATAGAACATATCGAGGTACACAAGAGCGATATAGACGATAGTATCACTTTAAAGATTCTTCTTAATCCTCTACAGGGGTGTATTACACCTTCAAAAATTACGCCTTAAGAATATAAAAAGTTATAGAATAAATCTCAAAAATATTAATTACTTCAATGTTTCATATTATTTAATATAACTTTACTTCAATTATCTTAAACATAGCTTTCAGATTTTTTCTGAAAGTTTATTTTTATGTGCGTTGCTAATACTAAAAACGTAAATACTGTTAAAAATCAAAAATACAATTGTACATAGACTGTTACAATAAGATAGAAGAAGTATCAATGATACTTCTTCTATCTTAAAAATACATTTATAATATAAATTAATTGTTAAATCTTTTAATTCCATCCCGTAAGAAAATATTTTTTCTTTTCCTTATTATCCAAAACGCTTAAACAAGTTTCCCAATTAACAGGTTTAATTTTGTCTTGATACCTTATGTCGAATGGGTGCTTTTCAGGAATATCGCCAATTATTGATTTAGCTTTTTCTTTGTCATTGAGAGCAACATTAATCCATACATCTTCAAGTATATCTGGTAATTGTCCAAACATAGAGTAAATACTCTCAAGCCTTTCTGATAAAAGTGAATGAACTCTATCTTCAACAGAACCACTATATCTCATATTGTAAATATACACTTTATCATTTATCTGTCCAATACGCTGTATTCTTCCTTTTCGCTGTTCAAGTCTTGTTGGATTCCATGGTAAATCAAGATTTATAAGGGAACCCAATGTTTGTAGATTCAACCCTTCACTTGCAGAATCAGTTCCAACAAGAACTCTTAATGCTCTCTGCTTTACCATATCCTTTATTTCTTCTTTACTTCTTCTTTCATATATTCCATCAGTAAATATACCTGATTTATCTCCTCCTGCATATACACCTATAACTTCCCCTTCTAAATCTACAGATAGTGTTTTAGCCACCCAATGTACTGAATCAAAATATTGAGAAAATATTATACAACCCTTATCTATCCATCCTTCATTAACAAGTAAATCAAGAACCTTAGTATATTTAGGGTCTTTAGTTTTATTTTCGTTCAGAGTTTTTATAAAAATGGTAAGACAATCCGCTTCCTCTTTGCTTAAACTCTTTATTTCATTAGTCTGATGTTCTTCGTTGCTATCTTCATCATTTTCGAATAAGCCCCCCCAATTTCTAAGTATTTTTCTTGCTGTTTTCTCTCCTGCTATCATAGTACTTCCTACTCTTCGTAATAGTAGTGTTTTTAGAAATCCTCCATTTGTATCAAGTCTCTTAGATAATAAATCACAAAATTTCTCTGCATACTCATATGCTTGTTGTAGATAGTTCGTTATAGGGATGGATTCTTCATCTTTTTCTCCCATTAGTATCGTCTCAATTTTCTTTAAATATGACTCTCCAGTTTCAGGATTTGTTGTATTTTCAAGATAATCTCTACGCCTTCTAACTATATGCCTTATAAATGGATTATTCTCAGTATAAAAATTATCTTCAACAATTTTATCTACTCTCGACTTATCTGGTGTCCTCATTTGTCGATAAGATTCTGGATTTATAACAAAATCTCCATCATTCATTCCTAAATTCCTTCTAATCACACCAAAAGTGCGTTCATTTTCTTCCTTTGAAGGAAATGGGTTTCTAATCCATTCCCAATTTTCACTATCTATTAAATCGATTTTATCGACTCCAGTTATAAGCTTTAACGCTTTTTCAGGATTAGTTCTCCATTTACTAAATCTATTACCTAATACTCCATCTGAACCCTGTGATAATATATTGAGTAAATCCCATGCTTCAATAGGATGAAGTTGAACTGGTGTTGCTGTGGCTATAAGCATACTTTTTGTTTTAGTAGATATTTTCAGTAAAAAATCCATCAATTTATTGGGTTGAGGTTTGTGATTTTCTTTTCCTTCTCCAAAATTGGTTCTTCTGGCTTTATGCCCTTCATCTACTATCACGCATTCATACTCCATGCTTAATAAATATGGAAGAACTTTAGAATTTGCTATAACCAATCCTTGTGATACTAATCCTACTTTTCTTGGGCATTTTTTAATTCCTGCTTCACCTATGTTTGGATATTTAAGCCCTTCTTCATCAATCCATTCGTGTCCTGTCCACACCGCTGATGGCAAATCAAGAAGGTACTTTAATTCTTCTTGCCATTGCCATAATAATGTTTTAGGTGCTATAACAAGAATAGGCTTATCACCATATAGAGCCATAAGTTGTGCTGACATAGCAAGTTGTACCGTTTTACCTAAACCCACAGTGTCCGCAAGTACGAACCTTGCTCCGCCTGGTTTTTTATGTTCCTCAAAGGCTAAGTTAATAAAATATTTTTGATGTTCCCAAAGTCCAAATTCTTGACGATAAACAGGTGATTCAACAGCATTAGATGCAGGGTCAGGGTTTTCTTTCCAATCATCAACAGAAGTTATTACTTTTCTATTTGAAATTCTACCTATATCCTCAATTATGAAATTTGACAGATTAACGGCAGTTACATCCTCCCATAATTCATCAAACTCCTCTTGTACCCAATCTATAGATTCCTGTGAATCATCTTCCCAAAGTATTTCATAGTTCATCTTCCAACCTGAGTATGTTTCATTAGCACTTCCCATAAAAGAGGTCTTAGTCCCATCTTTTATTGTTATTATCCCTGCTTTACCATGAATAAGCCCAAATTTAGCGTTAGGAATTACCTTAACTTGCATTTTACCATTTTTTAATAGTTCGTATAATTTCTTAAACCGCTTAGACGATGAACCTATATCCTCTGGTTTAAAACCACACCACTCTTTCCTCATTGCATTTTGTGCAAGTTGAGCTGTTTCTACCTCTCTAATATCAAGGTCTGAATTACAGATAACTCTTACAACTCCATCCATGCTATCTATTGCCTCACCTGCAACCTCTAATATGGAAGAACTAAAATATCCTGCAATTCTGTCATAGCCTCTTGATTCGTCTAATCTCTCATTCAAAAATGTATTATTAAGCTTCGTTCTTCTTGAGGAAAACCTTTTAATCATAGTGCTTCACACTCTTTTTATACACCATCATTTTTAATAACCTCTTTTAGAAGTTTTGCATATTCTGATGCCTTATGCCAATGTTCCATATGTTCTATAGCTTCTAATCTTGAGAAATAGCTCAGAATTTCAATAATGGCTGTTCTTTGTTTCCAGTACATTGTATTAAGTTCTGTTTTTAACCAGTTTTTGCCTTCCATAGTATCCTGTGCTTTAACAGATTGATATAAAGCCATAACCACACTTCTTGTTAGTGTTGAGCTAAAGTTAGTATTTTGAAGATTGGCATTTTGAAGATTAGTATTTTTAAATTCCATTGGTGTTTTAAGCCTAACATTATTTGCTTTAGAGTTTTCAAATAATTCCCTATAGTTAATTATTCCATATCCTCTTGCTAATTCTTGATAAGCCCCTAATTTATACGACTTATTCTTTTCTATATCTAACCCCTTAATATAAAACCTTTCTTCATTTAGAAGGAGTTTCCATTGGTATTTGTCATAACCAGAAGGAATTAAGTAGTCACATGCTATCTTTATAGACTTGTTTATTATTTCTTCTATTGGAGATATCTCTTTTGAATTCCTATCCTTAGATAATTCATATTTAATATCTATTCCCTCTATCTGTTTATATGTGGTTAATACCTTTAGTGAAGAAGCATAAGAAGCTAATAGATAATCAGCATCTTCAAAATTAGTTTCATCACCTTGGTCAATAGCTCTCATACTATCAATTTGTTTTTTTACTTCCGCCTTTATTTCAGGGTACAAATCATTTTGAAATGCAGTTTCCTCAGAAATTTGTTTTTTCAAGACAAGAAGTACCGTACCTTTGACATAATTACCTTTTTTTAACCCGCCAGATTCTGTTTCTGTAGCTATATTCCATGCACTTACAACCCTAAGTCCTGCTGACCATAATATCATTGTAAGTTCTGCCCATACCTTAACGTCCTGGTGTGTGAACATTACAATTTGCATGCCGTTATCAGGCATGTTTTTTGCTAAATTACTATAAACTTCAACCATACTTTGATTAAAACTCTTGCCTACGCCTTTAACAGCTAACATCCGTTTGCTATCTGTATACCAACTTGGAAATGCTTTTACTAACATTTTCTTGTCCCATGCAAGAAAGTACTCAGTAAGTTCATGGTAGTTTACAGCGTCAGCATATGGTGGGTCAGTTATCCATATTGAAGCTTTATCGTTTACTTGTCGAGCATCTTTTAAGTTAACAGTGCAATTAGAAGAAACATTAATGCGGTTAATGTTTAAGAACCAAGTATTTCGTAAATAACTTAAGCTTCTTGTTCCATAATTAAATAATGTATTAAGTGATTGATTCGAAAATGTGTTTTGTGATTTCTCTGTTCCAACTCCAGTATTCCAAATACAAAGTTTTGAATTCCAATCACAACATTTATTTACCCCTAATAATCCAATTACTATCTCTTTATCTGTTGTTGCTTCCTTGTCGATTAATTTCATTAAAAGCCCCTGAGATAATAGTTGTCTGGGGTTAAATAACTGATGCCAATACTTCCATCCCCTTTCATATGTTGTTTGATTATTATTATCTCCCTCTTCTATTATTGATGAAGGTATATATCCCTTTGCTTTCCATTCATCGTAATACTCACTTAATATTTGTTCCACCTTAATTTCTCTTTGTAAATCTTCTTTTGAAGGTAAAATATAATGTTTCTTTTTAGTTATTACACCATTGTCTTCTATAACTTCTTCATACCTAACACAATATAATCTCTCTGTATATATGTCCGTCGGGTGTGGCTTAAAATCTTCTTTTGTCCATTTTCTAAGTGAATTCAGTACCGAAAATTTAAATGGTCTTTTAATCTTATCTTGAATATCTTTTCTTATTGCAGGAATGGGGGTAAGTTTAGAACAGTGAGGACAGTATAATTTATAATTTTGAACCGTGGCATAACTTGAAACATTTTTCATCTCTTTTTCAGAACAATTTGATTTTATCTTTATATCAAAGGACTTTGTTTCATTGTTTTCTTTCAATATGGCAATAGTCTTAGTACCCTTTCCTATTACCCATGATGGAGATAATGGTACTTTATATCCACATTCATTACAAATGGTTTCATTACAATATAAATAAGAATCAGCTAACCAACCTTTTTCATTTCTTTCTATACCCCAATCACTTACTTGATTATTTGCCATCACAAATATCTTGTCTTGAAATTTTCTTAATTTACTAAGTTCATCTTCACTACTCCCTGATATATTTAATGCACTCCAGGTTAATAATGAGGCAACTGGGTTTAAATCCGAAGCAACTGTCTTACATCCTAATCTGGCTGTTTCAAATGGAATACTACCGCCCCCACAGAAACAGTCTCCAATAATAGGTGTATCTCCAAACCTTTTTTCCCCTAATTCAGTAAAAAGCTCACTAAATGAATGTGCTTTTGTACTAAGATACACATTTATTTCTCTCCAAGTTTCTTCTTTTAAGTTGGAAACATGTTCAGGTCTTATGCAGTATCCCAGCTTTTCATCATAACACATTCGATTAAAAACTAATTCTTGCAACTGTTGTTTGTCAGTAATTTTAATTTCAGTATTAAATTTATATCCTTTAACCTCTTCAATATTTTTAAAGTATTCATTTCTCTCCCTTGGAGTAAGTTTTTCATATATCAGTTTTAAGGGTATTTGCTTGTATTTCCTTTTAAATAATCCATCATTATCCATTGTTAATATTTTTAAAAAAATTTCTTTGTCTCGTATTGGGTCATTACTTGAAGGCATTAAAAGTCCTAATATAGAAGCTCTTACAAGTATGAGGGGTTTTCTCCCCCACCACTTGCCAATCCCAGTTAAAGTTTGCCCTAAATTAGCCCGCCTCTCCTTATAACTTTCCTTTGATATTTTTGATACAGGAAATTGTACTTCTATAAAAGATTTATAATCATAATCCATTAAAAATCCACCCCCTTGTTTATGGTAGTACCTTCTCATTCCTATAAAGCATTTCAATGACATTACCCTGAATAACTGCTTCATCAACAGGGTTTTCAGTTAGTGCATACCTTACTGCCTTCCTCCAACCTCTTTTATCATTAGCTTGACCTGTTACAGCGTTTGCCATAGTAAATAGCCACCACCTTTCCTCATAACTTAACCCAATCCAATTCTTAATTGCATTAGGAATAACAGAAGGGTCACAATCTTCAATTGCCCAAATAAGTAAAATTAGTTCTTTACCAAATAATCTTGCTACAGGAACTTGCCCTGTTTTCCAATTACCTACAGAAATATTATTTTTCTTTAAACGTCTATTAAACTCATCCTTTATAGCAGTCTCTATTTTCTGCCATTTATATTTAGACATTGTAGCCTTACATCTATTTTCAACAAGGTCTACTGTCTGTTTTTCCACTTCTTGTTGCCAAGCAAATCTTTCATATACAGCAATTTTCGTATCATTGCCAATCCCCTTTGGAATTATCACAAGAAAATGATGTTCTGTTTCCTCGGGAATAAACCCGAACCCCAATCCTTGCTTTTTAGTCATAAACTACCTCACTCCCTTTTGCTCTATATCAGATTTGTAGTCATCAAGCTTATATTTATTTTCAGCAACCCAATCCATAAAGTTCTGCCCAGTTGCAAAATGAGTAACACCATAATCAACGCTAATATTTATAGGCTTATTTTTCATAAAAGTTAGTTGAAGGTTATTTATCTCTTGCTCCATTTCATTCACATCTATCTTTGTCTTTGAATCGAAGTTTATTTCAATCCAACCTTTATCAATGTTATTATCATCTATCTCAAAAATTGTAGTTGAAACTTCCGATATTAAAGCATTATGTTTTTTTAGTATTTCTATCACTTTGTAAGTTTCAGCCGAATTGTTTGTTCTAAAATGTTTATTAAGCTTTAATGGCTTATTCGAAACTATTTGAATTATGGTACTGATTAAAATTTGCTTAACCTCTGTATATATTCCCTGTTTCTCCGCCATAGCTACAGCAAGAACCATCTTGCAATTTTGGGGGACTTTAAAATCTCCATTATATATTCCGCCATTTTCTTTAGGAGATGACCCTTCTGTTGTATATTTTATTACAGCCTCTGGAATTGCTTTTAGTTCAACATACTTATTATTGTCTTTATCATAAACCCTGTGCGTAAGCATTATTTTATTCTGCCAGTAAACTACTTCACCTGTTTTATTAATTTTAGAGCTATCCTCACAAATAAATGACAAACTAAGTTCTTTTGTTTTAAACTCATTCGGGTTTTTAACTTTCAGCGATGAAGTTGTAGCTTCTGAATCAATTTCATAGTAAATAGCATCACCATATTGAGGTGTAATCTTTAAGGTTACTTCTCCTGTTTTTTCATTCCTATTTACTTCTTGAATCATTAATGTTGTATCTGGCTCAGGGAATGGAGGCTTTTCTATGTAACCGTTACTTTGTCTCCATAATCCCTTCTTTAAACAATCATCTTTAAGGTCATCGAGTGCTCTTGGTAAATGCCATTGCCATGACGTAATAGTGGAAACTCTCTCCTTAATATCAATCCACCGCATAGTTTTTTGAGTAAATATTTTACTTTCACACTTACTTCGAAATAAATCACTTGAAATATCCGTTTCAAATTTGTATGTGTCAATTAAAACCTTCTTTATTTGCTCCTCTCCGTTAAAATTATTATTCTCAAATTCCATCATAAAATCAGATGATGTAAGACCCTTTTTTATTGGATAATAAAGGGTAATAAATGTTTCCCTAACAGATTGAAGAAGGTTAAGACTAATTTTATGCAGTAAGTCATTAGCCTGTAAATATTGAGAGTCGCTCTTTGCTATATTTTCATCATCCATACGATTTATTATATATTGAATTGCTTTATGCTCTTTAGCTACGTCAATTAGTCCATCCATAGAGTTTCGTTGCCCCGTTAAGAACATACATCTGTTCTTGAATTTTTCATTATTATAAAATATTTGTAAATCCTTTTGTAATCCATTTCCCATAGGGTTAGGTTCAAATAAAATAAGTGTAACCCTATCTTGTTGTAGATTTATTTCATCAATAGGCGGAAACGCCAATACATTTTGGTAACAATCCATTACCAATGGTTTAAATTTCTCTTGCAGTATAGTTCTTATTTCCTTTTTAGCAGTCTCTTTGTCATAGTTTTGCACTAAAGATATAAGCTCTGCATTAACATTTTTTATATCTTTAAAGAATAATCTATCATCTCTATCCGAATACAAATACCATGCTCTTGACTTGTAATCATCAAAAGCCGATTTAATACCTGTAATATCTTTTCCTGGGGCACATATATAGCCCATAGCTTCCTTTATAGATAATCCAATTACAGAATTAGTAACATTGGATAGTGACGATACTAATAGTAATTTGCTTAAATCACTTACATCTTGATTTTTAAATGTAGCACACACTTCCTCAGCTACTGATTTACCACCAGATGCTATATCATGGCTTATAGCATTTACTAAACTACTCTTAATACTCTTAATCATAGAAAACATCTCTCTGTCATTTAAATTAAAATTATACGAGTTTATAATATATAAATCTTTTGCTATTGAATTTTCCCCTCTATATAGCTGTGATACCATAAGCCTCATTAATCTAATGAAACCTCTCGTCTGCTGAAATCCAGGATTTTCTTTAAATCTTGCAAATAAATCTTTTATAGAAGGGTGGAATGGGTATGAATCATTAATGCCTGTCCATATTTGTTCTGGAGTTAAATTAGTGTATCCCATCTGCTTAGTCTGTTTAACCGCTTCTCTATATGCTGTAGCTATTTCATTAATATCATTTTTTTGAGGTAATGAACTGAATAATCTCTTTCTTAAAATATGATATATTTCGTCCGTTGCCGTTCCTACTGGTTCTATATTTATTGCTGAACGACTTACTTCGCTTTCAAGCTCTTTAAAAGCAGATTGAAGTAGTTCACTGCCACTTTCATATGTTGCCCTTAAATCCGATATAACAAGGCATACATTTGATAGTTCTTCCTTCCCAAGTGCAGTAAATAAGTTAGCCAAAGCAGTTGTAGTCATTACGGAAAGGTCTGAATTCCCTATTTGAATAGATTTACCATTTTCGAGATATGGAGGAAGTTCATCAAGTAATATAAGTAGAGGCTCTCCTTGAAGTAGATTTACCCATGCACTTTGTCCAGGTGCTTTTAATGGGCTATAATAATTTTCAAACATCTTTTCTTTTCCAAGCTGCTTTGCAATCGCACCCCAAATACCATAAGGAACATCGCTTTCCCTTCCCGTGAAGGCAACCACTTTGACTTTACCTAAATGTGTACTACCCAATTCTTTTCCTAATATCTTTACTCTCAATTCAGGGTGTTTTGCAAGTAACCCTAAAGCAATCTGATTATGGGTTTTTCCACCGCCCATAGATTGCGTTAATTTTACAACACCAGTAGCTCCTTTTCTCAAAAACCTATTAAATGCTGTTTCAGTAAGTGTTTTCATTCCCTCTGTCATATAGTTTTCAGTAAAAAAATCACTTACGTCAATAGTATTGTCAATAAGATTACTAAGGTCAAGCACATCATCACGTTTTGTTTCGTCAAACACGCTGTCTCTCGGAATACACAATTCATACAAGCTTTTCAAAATAATAAACCTCCCCCTGCAATTATGCTTTGTTATCTTTGACCCTTGTCCCTCATTATTTATTATTAATCTATAAGTTAATTAAATATATCAGCAAATTTCTTTGGTTCTTTTAATTTCATCGTTATAATCCTATTCTATTGGAAACCTAACAATGCATACATTTTTATATTAATAATATATAATCAACCGTTAAATTTATTTTGTTGTTTAATATATTGCCATAAAATTGTTATATGTGATTTTATTCTAATTTAACATACCAGTAACAAAAGTTACTGATTACATTCTCAATCTACTTTTCAATTGAAAATGTAATCAATAAGTTATTTTCATTCTTTTACATATTTAATTTATTTTTTCTCCTTCTTTTATTTTTTTACGTTTGATAAAATTAGAAAATAAATGAGGTAGCTACCTCTCATATGATTTATTCATCTTTTAAGATAAAAGTGGAAGGTTGAAATGATGCCTAGTATTAGATGTAGAATTGAATATAAACAAAAATAAAACCCTATATTTAGCTGATAAAAGCTAAATGCAGGGTTTGTCTGACATCTATTTTTGCCAAAGTTTATTCTGAGCTCGTGGAATCTTTTTAAGATGTGGTTAACTTTATTATAAGTGAACATAGATGAGTTTTAAGTTGAGCTATCAATCTTGAATAGCGTGCTATAACTTATGTTAATACATGTTAGCCCGACGGTTTATATAAAATGGTATGGAACATTTTCATGTATCAACGACCTTAAAAATTGAGTCTTGCACCTTAATAGTAAAACTCTCAACTAATTAATTAGTAAAGAGTTTTACTGATTAAAGCAAAACTTAGCGGTTAGAATTTATTAATCTTTATTCGCCGCAGCTACTTGTTTATATGCAATACTATTCATATCCCTAATCTCCATATACAATTTTTTCAAATGTGAATCTGCTAAATCTAATATTGGTTCATACATAAAAGAATTTAAATGAATGTTTTCAGGAGTCATTAATTTTACTTGCCCTAATATTTTCAATGTTTCATTATTGCTATTGCACTCTTTTTTTAATATTGTAAATAGCTCAACAGTTTGATTTTTTGTAATTTCTTTTATACTATCCTTATTACTAATAGCTCCTATCATAAACTTTTCGGCTTCTAATCTTATAGCTATAGATAATACAATTTTATTCTGAAGATTTATTCTTTCACTAGTTTCTTTTAAAATTTTTTCAACCTCAGCGTATAATACATCTATTACTTTTCTATCTTTATCTTTAAAATTTTTAGGAACTTTCCATATTTCATTATAAATACTTTCTAAATCGCCAATAGTGATACTATTTGTATGTTCCTTCACGTGTAGGATATTTGTTAACAATATATAGTTTCTAGAATTTCTCTCCTCTAAGTATTCACTTAGATTTCTAACAAACGGTATAGATGCTATTAATATTCTATCAGATGTATTAAGGTTATTCTTCCATATATTAAATATATCTTTAAAATAATCGCCTTGTAAAAGCTTTATTTCATTATCATTCTTTAATGTCATTAAACAATTTTCCCTTAGTAGATTTAATCTACCTTTTAGAGTCCTATAAAAATCAAAATTATGTGTCAAAATAATCATTCTAAAAAGGTTGGATTTTAATATATCATTTATATATTCAATAATGGCATATTTATTCTTATAGTCGAATGAATCTGCAATATCATCAATGATAACCAATACATTTTTATCTAATTTAATTAACGCTTGTATTTCAAAAATAATACTTAATATATACAAAGCCCTCATCTCACCACTACTTAAAACACTAAGTAATGTCATTTTATCTACATCTTTAAAACTTCCATTTTGTTTATATTTAAAAGTAATAGTTGGTGCATTTTCTTTTAGTATAACGTCTTGTTGATTTTCAATTTGTACAATAAACGGGACGTTAAATCTTTCGTTAAATATTTCAACTACCTCGCCCCAAACAGTCTTTTGCTTTTTTGCTTCCTCAATAATTTCTTTTAATTCTCCTTTGGACAATTTATATAAATTTACTAATAATTCTAGTTCTTGTTCATTTTGCTTTAAATAGCTTAGCCATAGTTGTTTTTTAAAATCATCTAAATCATCTAAACTGGATATAATTTCTGGATTGTTTTCTAGCAAGTCTCTTAAATCTTTCATAGTTGCATTTTTGGTTAAACTTCCATCTAATTTTTCAAATTTATTTAATAAATCTGTATTTTTAAATATTTTATTTTTCTCACTGCTTAACAGATTATCAAGCTCTTTTTTATTTTTAATTTCCATTTCGTTAATGAATATTTTGTTTTTAACTTTAAAAAATCCATTATCATTTAAATTTTTTCCTATTATACTTGCGTTATTGTGATTAAAAACACCTTTTGTAAAGTATTTAGATTTAGTAATTAATTCATCGTACTTCTCTATATAATCTTTTATTAATACTTTTATATCCTTATCCTTTAAAAAATCTATTACTTTATCATTAAATATTGTTTTATATTTTATTTTTGTTGGAAAATAAAAATCTTTAATTTCAGTTTCTATTTTTTCAAAACACTCAAATATGTTTTCTTCTGTCTTTCCCCATGCAATACTTATCTCTTTTTCTATTTCCTCTATACTTCTTATTCCACATAATGGTGCAATTCCTTTTAAAAGATTTATTTTCTTTGTTTCTAAATCGGCATGTATTTTTATATATTTTTCTTTTAATTCATCGTTTACTATCAAAGTTGAAATTTTTTGGGATGTAAAATCTTGATTATATGATTCAATTACCAATATATCATCAGCATTCACAGCTATTCCAGTACTTTTATTAATTATAGCCTTTGAAATTCTTTCATTATTAATTAAATCTTTTGGCTTTTCTCCCTTTGATATACATTTAATTGTTTTAGCAAAAGAGGTTTTCATTGTCCCATTAGGAGCATAAATACTGTAAGCTTTGCTGTTTGCAAACTTAAAAACATAATTCAACTTTTTTATACCAAAACAATTACTTAAATCAATTGTAATTTCATCCATAATTATTACCACCTCTAATTTTTAAGAAATTCTTTCACATTTATACCCAGCTTTTTTACATACTTGTCTAAATACTTACCATGAGAATCTGCATTCATTAATTCTGTATAACGCACTTTCATATACACTACCATTTTTAAACTCAACCTCTAAAATCATTTGATTAATATCATACCCGATTGATTTAATGCTAGAAGATTCTACATTTTCTCTTTTCATAATAATTCCTACTTTTGTATTATTTTCTTAACTATATCATATTTTACAGTATTTACACAAATTAATTTTTGTTTATTTGTCACACTTTCGTAAAAAATGGAATTCATCAAGAATTAGTTTATTATAAATC
>DHIM01000271.1:30910-31818 GCA_002403785.1 Clostridium sp. UBA4746 | reverse complement strand
AACATATTCTTTACAATGACATGCTATAATAGTTGTAACAGATACATTATTAAAAAACATTTTATACAGAGAAGGCTCCAAGGATTTTAGTTTTATTAATCTAATAATTTATTAGAAAGGTGAGGATTAAAATGAAAGAAGAAGAATTGTTATATAATGTAATCTTTCCTGAAGATGACGATCCTAATCATCTTAATTTTGGATATTTTATAGGGAAGAGTAAAAAAAGTGTATATAAATTAAAAGCTGTTATTAATGAAAGTCAACTAAACCCAATTTTAATTTGTGATGGTAATAAGGAGAATGCTTTATTTGCTAAAGTTTTTGAAAGTGAAGTAGATAGGTTCTTAAAAATTGTGAGTGAGCTTAAGTTCAAACAAGTTAAGATAAATAGTTGTCATATGAGTGAAGTAAAGTACATGTTTGAAGAAGAAATAATGGGACATCGAAAAAAAGGGCATAAGACAACCCAATATTCATTGCCACAGAGATTCAATAGAGGAGTAAGAAATTGGAAATTGCCAGATGTAATAGAGTTTAATCCAATAAATGAAAATAAACCAACCTTAAAAGGTGTAATTAATTTATAAAGTTTTATTAACTAAGGTGGACCACAAAATAATATTTTTTGATTCACCAGACGTTAATACATTTCTAAATTGCCTAAATGTTATTCTTAATATATTCAACAAATCAAAGTTATCTTAACATTTTGAAAATCCTAATAAAATTTTAATCCCATTCGATATCTTTCTTAACTATACCCAAAAATTGTATTTACCATTTCGAGTTTATAAGTTAAATACGCTTTTCTTCTCATTCACTGCAGGACATGGGGGTACAAACTTATTAACGTCTGCAGGCCAAGCTAAGGCATAACGTTAGACAGGTGATGGATGCACTTTTAT
>DHIM01000271.1:22883-30733 GCA_002403785.1 Clostridium sp. UBA4746 | reverse complement strand
CCTGTTACTTTTATAGTATTTAATAATGGAAGATTGGATATGGTTGATAAAGGAATGAAATACCACCAACGATGGAGAGGGGTTAGTGAAATGAATAAAGACTATGAAAAAGGAATTGATATACTAAAGCAAATGACAGATGATGAGGGAATGCAAACAATTAAATATTTACAAGATATATTTCCGGATTTTGAAGAGAAGATAGTTGCTTTTGGATTTGGACAAATTTATTCAAGACCAAATCTTGAACTGAAATTAAGAGAAGTTGTAACTATAACTGCTCTTATAACACAAGGTTTGTTTGACCAATTAGATTTCCATATAAAAGCAGCTCTTAAGGTTGGTTTAAAACAACAAGAAATATTAGAAATCATTCTTCATTGTGCAGCCTATGTAGGATTTCCCAAAGCGTGTAGTGCTTTAGTTATTGTAGGTAAACTATTTAAAAACAATACTAAATAAATTGTAATCATAGGAGTGAATAAAATTTAAATTTATAAAGATCCAGATACTATATGTAGTATTTGGATTTTTTATCGATTATAATGGTTGAAAGTATTTTTTTGTTTATATACATAATGACTATAATTTCTTCATGATTTATCCATATTTGAGTAGTAGAATAAACAAGTAAATAAAAAAATATTATTTAATGATATACATTTTAAACTAAAATATAAAGCAGGTTGGTGAGCAAATTGAAAAGAAGAAAGCCGAGAGGTAAAAGAATTTTTTTTGTTGGTATAATATTTTCTATAGTATTTAGTACTCTTGTGGGTAGATTAATTTATGTAATGGCCCTTAATGGGTCTAGTTACAAAATATTGGCGTTACAGCAGCAAACAAAAAGTATAGAAATAGCTCCTAAGAGGGGAGTGATTCTGGACAGAAATGGTTTAGATTTGGCATTAAGCATGAACGTTTATAGGGTAGATGCTGATTTGAGTGTATTGAAAAAGTATTTAGTAGATAAAAAAGTACCAGAATCACAAGCAGTTGAAAAATTGTCAAAGATTTTTAATGTTAAAAAGAGTGAAGTTGAAAAGACATTAAACACCGAAAATGGAAAAGGTAAACCACTTCAATTTGTATCATTGAAAAGAACGGTTGAGAAGGGCGTAGTAGATTCTATTAAAGATTTGAAATATAAAGGGATAATAATTTCAAGTGATGTGGAGAGAATCTATCCAAATGATAATTTTTTATCTCATGTTATAGGGCATACCAACTTAAATGGCTCAGGAGTCAACGGAGTAGAGATGAGTTATAACAATGATTTAGCAGGTATTCCTGGTGTGAAAGTGGTTCAGCTAGATAGGGATAGTAATGAATTGCCTTATACGGAAGGGGTAACGGTTCAACCTGTAGACGGAAAGGATTTGACATTAACTATAGATGAACGAATTCAAGAGTTAGCTGAAAGAGTAGCTAAAGAAACATTAACAGAAAATGGTGCAAAGTCTGTAAGCATAACTATTATGAATCCCGATAATGGTGAGGTTCTAGCCATGGCAAATACACCAGACTATAATTTGAATAAGCCTTATGTGGAAGGTAAAACAGATAAGGAAACACAGGAAACCTGGAAGAATAGAGCTATCAGCAATGTGTTTGAACCGGGATCAATTTTTAAGGTTCTAATAGCTGCGGCTGCACTTCAAAATAATGCTGTAACTGATAAGGATCGGTTTGTAAGTAATGGAAGCATTAAAATCGGAAATAGAACATTGTATAGTGATCGAAAAGAGAATTATGGAGTTGAAAATTTTTCGGATATAATTAAAAATTCCGATAATGTTGGGTTTGTAAAGTTGGGGCAAATGATTGGTAAGGAAAACCTTTATAACTTTGCAAAAAAAGCTGGCATTGGAGAAAAAACTGGTATCGATTTGCCAGGTGAAGGTACTGGCTTAGTAAAGAATTTGAAAAAAATTACACCTCTTGATTTAGCTACGATGTCTTATGGACAAGGCGTTGCAGTTACTCAGATACAGTATATGGCTGCATTTAATGCAGTAGCTAATGGTGGGGTATGGATAAAACCACATGTTATGAAAGAAATATCTCATAATGAAAACGGTAAAAAAATTACAGACAAGCAGTATAATGATTTAAATAAGAAGACTATAATGGACAAAACAAAAGCTGCTCAATTAAGAACATATTTAGAAAGGGTTGTTAAAGAAGGAACTGCAGTTGGAACCTATATGGATGGCTATCACATAGCTGGAAAGACTGGAACTGCTAATGAAGTTAATAACATCAATGGAGGTTATACCGCGGGTAAATATATATCATCATTTGTAGGTATGGCTCCTGCAAGTAATCCCAAAGTAAGCTTAATAGTTACTATAGAGGAGCCAAACTCCTCCAAATATTATGCGGCTCAGACAGCAGTGCCAGCAGCACAAAAGTTATTTTCAGAGTTATTTCCAATAATGAAAATAACTCCAGATAATGTGAGTAATACAATTAAAAAAACGACTGCTAAGAAGAACTAATTATTTAAAATCAGTAAACAGAGTAGTATTAAAGTGGCCAAAATAGCTTTGGATTGGATAATTCATGTAGTGACTTTTCTTGCACAGCCGATTGTAATGACAATAGTAATTAGCAATAATATTGTCATTGCAAGGCTTTCCACCTTTATTCTAAAAATAATAATGATATCATACCACCAATCTATCTTTTTATAGATAGCATTCCCTGATTCATATGAAACAAACTGAAATAAAAAAAAGCCTAAATTATATTATACAATCTAGTCCATTTTTAATGAATATTTCTTTATAATCTTGTAAATCATCTTCATGCAATTGGGAAACACCTGCAAAACCGTACTTCTTATTCAATAAGGTGTATTTTTTTTCACCAAATTGATGAAAAGGTAATAGGTTTACTTTTATTGCACCAACTTCTTTTAAAAGATTACAAAAACCATGTGCATCTTCCAAACTGTTATTGATGCCGGGTATCACTGGAATTCGGATAATAACATCTTTCCCTTGTTCAATTGCAGTTTTTAAGTTGAAAATAATTGTTTCGTTATAAACATTAGTATAAGCAAAGTGCTTTTGGCTATCATAATGCTTTATGTCAAATAAAAGTAAATCAACTTTTTCAATAATCGTTTGGAAAATTTCTGGTGGTGTATATCCTGTAGTTTCACAGGCGGTATGGATGCCTTGTTCTCTTAGCTCTTGCAGTAAAACAATTGCAAATTCATGTTGCATTAAAACCTCACCACCGGATAATGTAACACCACCTTTGGACTCATCATAAAAGTCTTTATCCTTCATAACCTCTTTCATAATATAATCAAGGTTTCGGTATTTCCCGAGAATGTTAAGTGCATGCTTAGGACAGACATTAACACAACTCAAACAACCAGTGCATTTATTCCCATTAAAAGTGATTTTATCATTTATAAAAGCGATATTCTTATGTGGACAGATTTCCATGCATTTTAAGCAACCATCACATTTACTTTCATCAAAGGATAGCTGTGGATTACCATAGTGCGATTCTGGATTACTGCACCAAAGGCATTTTAAAGTGCAACCTTTAAAAAATACTACTGTGCGGATACCTGGACCATCGTGAATACTATATTTTTGTATATTGAAGATGCAAGCAGTTAGATCATTCATATCATAGCTCCTTATATACTTTTTTATAAATCTAAATTTATAGTAGCATAGAGATATTTTAAAGTAAAGAAAAAACTTCATTTAAAACTATATAAGTTGCGAGTGAAACTTTTGTTGAGTTATAGAGTATATTTGCTATAATTAATTTGTGAACAAGTTGTGATTTACTTCACTTGAAATTATTTTCTTTATTTTTGAAACCCTTTGTGATATAATCTGCATAATATTTAGGAAAGAAAGGAGAATTTTCCATGAACAAAAGGCATGCAAAAATATTAGAACTTGTAAATGCAAGTGGTCGTATTGAAGTTACTTCACTATCTGAAAAGCTTGAAGTTTCACAGGTTACAGTTCGTAAGGATCTGGTACTGCTTGAAGGAAAAGGTCTTTTAAAGAGGGAGCATGGTTATGCCGTAATTATTAGCAGTGACGATATTAGTAACCGCCTGGCTTTTAACTATGATGTGAAGAGTAAAATTGCAGTATTAGCTGCAAATTTAGTTGGAAATGGTGAAACGGTTATGATCGAATCTGGTTCGTGTTGTGCATTACTTGCCCAGGAACTTGCAATGAATAAGCGTGATGTTACTATAATTACTAACTCTGCATTTATAGCATCATACATTAGAGACTGCCCTTATGGAAAGGTAGTTTTGCTTGGAGGTGATTACCAGACGGAGAGCCAAGTTGTGGTTGGACCTGTTACTCGTAAATGTATTGAGAGTTTTTATGTTGATAAACTATTTGTTGGCACAGATGGGTTTACTGAAATGGCAGGATTCACAGGTAATAATCATATGAGAACTGAAACTGTAAGGACGATGGCTAAAAATGCAAATAAAGTTATAGTGTTAACTGAATCTCGTAAATTTACAATGCAAGGGGTAGTATCTCAGTTTAAAACTAAAGAAGTTACTATTTTAGTTACTGATAACAAAATACCCGAAGATATGTCAAACTTATTAGTTCAAAATAATGTAGATGTACAAATAGTGTATACGGAATAAATACTAAAAGGAGATAAAATAATGAATTACTTTGGTAAACTAACTACAAGAATGCATGATTTTCGTGAAGATTTAATTAATGCAAAACCTATGGTATGTGTAGAGCGTGCCAAACTGGTAACAGAGAGTTACAAGCTACACGCAGACAAACCAATGGTTTTGCGTAGAGCGCTAATGCTTGAGAATGTGCTAAAAAACATGAGCATATATATTGAGCCTCAGACTCTAATTGCAGGTAACCAAGCATGTTCTAATCGCTCTGCACCGATTTTTCCGGAATATGCAATGGATTGGGTGATTGAGGAGCTTGACGAGTTTGATAAGCGTGATGGCGATCGTTTCTACATAACAGAGGGAAATAAGCAAGATTTAAGAGATATTGCTTCTTATTGGGAGCATAACACATTAAAGGAGCGTGGAATTGCAGCTATGCCTGCTGAGAGTAAGGTGTTTTATGATTTAGGTATTATAAAAGCAGAGGGGAACATTACATCTGGTGATGCTCATTTAGCCGTTAATTATGAAAAGGTTTTAAAGTGCGGCTTAGATGATTATAAGAAACGCAGCGAAGAGAGGCTTAAGGCTTTAGACCTAACGGACTATAAAAATCTAAACAAGTCTTATTTTTATCGTGGTATTATCATTGTAATAGATGCTGTAGTTGACTTTGCAAAGCGGTATGCAGACCTTGCTTTAGAACAAGCAACAAGAGAGCAAAATGATAATCGTAAAGCAGAGCTTATAAAAATGAGTCATATTCTAAACAAGGTACCTTATGCTGGAGCTGATAACTTGCAAGAGGCTATTCAATCTTTGTGGATAGTGCATTTATGTTTGCAAATCGAATCTAATGGTCACTCACTTTCTTATGGTAGAATGGACCAATATTTATATCCGTTTTATGAGAAAGACCTTGCTGATAAAAGCATTACAAAGGATTCAGCCTGTGAACTATTAACAAATTTGTGGATAAAAACATATACAATTAATAAAATTCGTTCTTGGAGTCATACTCAGTTTAGTGCTGGTAGTCCACTTTATCAAAATGTTACAGTTGGAGGTCAAACAAGTTCAAGGAAGGATGCTGTTAACCCACTATCTTATCTAATTTTGCGTAGCGTAGCACAAGTTAAACTACCACAACCTAATTTAACAGTTCGTTATCATAGTGGATTGGATGATACCTTTATGAAGGAGTGTATAGAGGTCGTTCGGTTAGGTACAGGAATGCCGGCTTTTAACAATGATGAAATTATCATTCCTAGTTTTATAAAAAAAGGTGTTAAGGAAATTGATGCCTACAATTACAGCGCTATTGGATGCGTTGAGGTTGCGATACCTGGAAAATGGGGATATCGTTGCACTGGTATGAGTTTTTTAAATTTTGTTAAGAGTTTTATGATTGCTTTAAATGATGGTGTTGATATCGAAAGTGGGATTAAATTATGCGAGGGTGTTGGCCATTTTAGAGACATGAAGAGTTTTGATGAAGTGCTTAAGGCCTGGGATAAAATCATTCGTGAGTTTACACGTCACAGTGTTATTATTGATAGTTGTGCAGACACAGTACTCGAGCAAGATGCTGCAGATGTTTTATGCTCTAGTTTAGTTGATGATTGTATTGACCGTGGATTAACCCTAAAAGAAGGTGGAGCAGTTTATGACTTTATTAGTGGTTTACAAGTTGGGATAGCAAATCTCGGAGACTCCCTAGCGGCTATTAAAAAATGTGTATTTGAGGATAAACTTTTTACCCCTTCGCAATTATGGGTAGTTTTAAACAACAACTTTGAAGGCGATGATGGAAGAAGAATTCAAGATTCGCTAATAAGTGGTGCACCTAAATATGGTAATGATGACGACTATATTGATTTACTATTAAAAGATGCATACAATGTATATATTGACGAAATTAGCAAATATCATAACACAAGATATGGTCGTGGACCGATTGGTGGAGTATATTATGCTGGAACGTCTTCAATATCTGCAAATGTACCACAAGGGGCATCTACATCAGCTACGCCAGATGGACGATCGGCACATACTCCACTTGCTGAAGGGTGTTCTCCAAGTCATGCTATGGATAAAAATGGTCCTACATCTGTATTTAAATCAGTTTCTAAATTGCCTACTGATAAAATTACAGGAGGAGTGCTTCTAAACCAAAAGATTAAACCACAAATGCTTGAAAAAGAGGAAGATAGGATGAAACTCGTTATGTTACTACGTACCTTCTTTAATCGTTTGTATGGTTTTCATGTTCAGTATAATGTTGTATCAAGAGAAGTTTTATTAGATGCACAAAACCATCCAGAGGATCATCGTGATTTAATTGTACGTGTTGCAGGTTATAGTGCATTCTTTAATGTACTTTCAAAACAGACTCAAGACGATATAATAGAACGTACCGAACACAAAATATAATATAAAAGGGGATTTTAATAATGGAATATATGTTTGATACTATTAATATAGAGGACATTAAGCACTATAGTGAGTTCTACAAAATAACAGGGATTACTAGTAATCCAAGCATTATAAAACTAGAAGGTAAAATAAATTTTTTTAACCACTTTAAAGAGATTCGAAAGATTATAGGCATGGAGAAATCACTTCATATTCAGGTAGTTTCAGAAGATTATGATGGCATAATGGCAGAAGCTGCTGCTATTATCAAAAATGTTGATGAGAAGGTATATATAAAAGTGCCTGTAACTGAGCAAGGTTTAAAAGCAATAAGAGCCTTAAAAGCAAAAGGTATTGGGGTTACTGCAACTGCAATTTATACCAAGGTACAAGGGTTACTTGCTATGGAAGCAGGTGCAGATTTTATTGCTCCTTATTATAACCGTATGGAGAACATGGATATAGACCCTAAGGCAGTCATTACTACTTTTGCTGGGATGATTAAAGAATATCATTACCCAACAGTAATACTTGCTGCAAGCTTTAAAAATATGGGACAGGTAAATACTGCTTTTGAGTGTGGTGCACAAACAGCGACTATTCAACCTGCACTTTTACATGCTGCTCTTAAAATGCCTGTAATTAAAAAGGCTGTGGAGGATTTTGCATCTGATTTTGAGACTATATTTGGGAAAGGTGTATCCATTGTAGATTTATAGGAAATAAATAAAGTTGATTTATAATTTTTAACTTATCATAATTAATATTAATTGTGATAAGTTAC
>DHIM01000271.1:0-22775 GCA_002403785.1 Clostridium sp. UBA4746 | reverse complement strand
GAATTGTGATAAGTTAATTGTTATATTTGGATCAAACTATATTTACTAATGAGTAATAATTGGAACAGAAAAATAAAAAACGAATATGATGGGAAGTATATTATATAAAAATAGGAGGAAGGAGACACTAAAATGGAGAAACATATAAATAGGGAACTTTCTAGTATATTTGTAATTTTTGGTGGAACTGGTGATCTAACAAAAAGAAAACTTATTCCTGCTATTTTTAGCTTGATGCACGAAAATAAATTACCAGAAAATTTTACAATTGTGTCCATAGGAAGACAAGAGAAAACAAATGAACAGTATAGAGAAGAAATGCATGAATCTGCTAAAAAATTCTGTAGGTTTTCTTTAAATGATAAATTGTGGGAGGATTTTAGTAAAAGAATTTTTTATAAAAACTTTGATTTTACAACAGACAATAAAGGGTATAAGGATTTAGATTCATTTTTGGAAGGCGTAGAAACTAAGTACTCAACGGGAGGCAGAAGATTATATTATTTAGCCGTCGCACCAGAGTTTTTTGAAGAAATAATTAAAAATTTAAAGAACAACAATATGGTTTGTAAGTCAACTGGATGGCAGAGAATAATGATTGAAAAACCTTTTGGATCAAGTTTGAAAACAGCTAGAATTTTAAATCATAATATATCAAAACTTATACCTGAGGGGGATATATTTAGAATAGATCACTATTTGGGGAAGGAAATGATTCAAAATATATTAGCGATTAGATTCGGCAACTCTCTATTTGAACCTTTATGGAATGCAAATTATATTGATAATATTCAAATTACGTCCAATGAACTTTTAGGTGTAGAGAATAGAGGGGCATATTATGAAAATGCTGGTATATTAAAAGATATGCTACAAAATCATTTATTACAGATGTTAACAATGATTGCAATGGAACCTCCGGTAGACTTAGATCCTGAATCAATAAGAGATGAAAAAGTCAAAGTATTGAGATCGCTCAGACCCTTTACAGTGGAGTCTGTTAAGGAAGATATTGTTCGAGGGCAATATGGAGAGGGCGATGTCGATGGAGTTAAGGTATTGGGGTATAGACAAGAAGAGAGAGTATCAAAAAAATCAAATACGGATACGTTTATAGCTCTTAAGACTTATATTGATAATTTTCGCTTTGGGGGAGTGCCTATATATATAAGAGCAGGAAAAAGAATGGATACAAAAAGTACTGAAATAGTTATTCAGTTTAAAAAACTTGCTGGAATTAATTATTATAAGGAATTTAATCAAATAGGGCATAATCTTTTAGTTTTAAAAATCCAGCCACAAGAGGGTTTTTTCTTTCAGATAAATGCTAAAAAACCGGGTAATGATTTTAAAATGGAAAAGGTAGAATTAGATTATTGCCAAAGTTGTAAGTATGTAAATGATTCGCCGGAAGCTTATGAGAGGTTATTACTTGAGGCAATTAGAAATAACTCATCTTTGTTTACAAGGTGGGATGAACTTGAACACTCATGGAAATTCATTGAAAGCATTGAAAAGGGCTTTGAGAACAATATATCTAATTATCCTAATTATGCAGCAGGAACATCAGGTCCAGAAGGGGCATTAAATTTAATTAAGAGGGATGGCAGACAGTGGTGGAATACTGCGACCTAAAAGGAGGTCTAAAATGATTATATATGATATATCTATGACAATAGAACCGAAAATGGGAGTATACAAGAATAAAGAGGAAAAAAGACCGGTTATTAAATATGAAAGAAAAATTCCAAAGGATAGTATTAATGAATCTAGTATGTATATGAATTTGCATACAGGAACTCATATTGATGCGCCATATCATGTAGATGATATGGGTGCTACCATTGATGTTATTGATTTAAATAATTTAATTATAAAATGTAGAGTATTGGATTTAACGAAAATAGTAGGCGGTATAACTAAAGAGGATCTTATGAATAAAAACATTAAGTCAGGTGAATTCATATTATTAAAAACTAAAAATTCATTCACTGAAGGATTTGAACCTGATTTTGTGTATGTTGAAAAAAGTGGAGCAGAGTATTTAGCAGAAAAAAATATAATCGGCGTGGCTATAGATTCCTTTGGGATAGAGAGAGCGCAACCAGATCATGAAACTCATAAAATCCTTTTTAATAAAGGGATAATTATCATAGAAGGAGTTAGGCTAAAAGAAATTGCAGATGAAGAATATTTTATGTGTGCACTGCCGCTAAAAATTAAAGGTGTAGATGGTGCTCCTGCTAGGATAGTTTTAATAAAAGATTTAATGACATTTTAGAAGGAAGGTAATCCACTTCTATAGGTGGGTTCTACATACAATAATAAAAAGAAAACTTTAGTTATAATATAAATCTCCTTCTGAAGTCATTAATATTGCAGCTTCGAAGAAGATGATTTAATATAAGTAACAAATGCGGTATAAAGCACAAAAAAATTATGAGAGGTAATATATATGAATAAGATAGAAGTCGCTGTAATTGCTGGAACCCCAGTGGACACTGAAATGGGAATAGAATTTTTAGCTTCTAAAGGGATTAAAGCGTTGGGATATCCTGTATCCTCGTGCCCTAAGGAACAATCAAAAATTCAAATCTTATCCCCATTTGAGCTTACAAATAAGATTAGTAATATAATAAACAAAATAAAATATGAAAACATTGATACAGTAATGATATATTGCAATTCTATAAGTGCTGCAGTTGATATGGACAAGTTGTCCCAAAAGAAAGATATAAGAATAATAACTCCATTCGATATTTATAAGAAAATTGCTTGTGACTATAATAATATAGGTATATTGACCGCTAACAATCAAAGCTCAGCAGGTATTGAAAAAGTAATACAAAGTGTAAACCCTGATTGTAATGTTATCGGAATAGGAATACTTCCTATAGTTGTGGCTATAGAAAAAGGCGAATCTGCTAAAGAAATAGTAGATAAATATGCATTAAAAAATGTGATGGAATTCTATAATGCTATAGGAGTCGATATTGTTATATTAGGATGCACTCACTTTCCATATTTATATAATGAATTAAAAAAGTATTCACATAGTCCTATTCTTGATCCAGCAGAACTTATGTATAAAATGATATGATACTAAATTATAATAATATAAATGATTGGTTAAATAATTATCATGAAATTGTAGTTAAAAAAATTCTCCAGGTTTACAAGGAGAAGAACTAGAATACTTAAAAAGAGCAATATAAATATAAAATAGAGATACAATTAAATTGTATCTCTATTTAACTTTCTTATATAGAAACAATTTTTCCTTAAATGGGTAATATAATAAATTAAGTGTAGTGTGTAAGGTACATTTAGAAGGTTAAAACATTATGAATAGTTTTGCTTGAACCCTTTGATTTGCTTATTACTGACGTTAAAATAATTTCAGATTTAGCATGATAAGAGATCATATTGTTAATAGTTTAACGAAATAATGCAATTATAATAAAAATACGGTAAAATTAAAAATAATTAATATTCAATACTGTATTAGTACTGAAACAGATAAATATAACAGAAATCTTTTATATCTTATTAAAGTAACAAATGATTATCATTATGAATTGTGAAAACATTAGTACGAACGAGGATAAAATAAAAAAAATAAAGTAGTAGTAAATATGCTGTATACATTTTTAAAAGAGATTTTTCTACAGAAAACATGAATACTATTATATATATACTTGTTAAAAAATAAATTATTATTGACTTTTGTTCAAAATAAAACTATCTTGAGTTATGGAACTTGAAAATTATATATAATTCGACATGTAATTTATAAGGATTTCCTTGTAGCCTTATAACAGAATTATTATTCTAACTAAGAGGGGGATAGCGACTCTTAATAGAAATTAACCCTGTGAATATAATTAGTGTCGTAGTAAAGGGAGGAGCAGTAAGGGTGGTAAAGGAAGAAGAAGGAATTATAATAGAAATATTTGAGAATAATATTGCGAAAGTTAAAGTAGGTAGGCACAATGAATGCAAAAATTGTGGCGCATGCCCAGGCGATAGTTCAGTTGTAATAGAGGCTAAAAATCCTATTGGAGCCAAAATTGGACAACGAATTTCATTTCAAATGAAAGAGACAAACATGTTAATGGCAGCTTTTGTCGTATATATAGTACCTCTTGTTGCAGTTGTAATAGGGATTTTAGTTGGACAAGTATTAGCTAAAAATCTTGGTTATTCTGTGAGAGGCTTTCAAATAGGAGGAGGAATAATAACATTCATATTATCAATGCTCAATATAAAGAAATTTGATAAATATGCACATAACAATGACAAAATGCAACCTGTAATAACTCAAGTTATATCTTGAAATATTTTAAATTTTAAGATATTTATATAATTCAATGTGTTTTTAAATATGCTAAAAGAGGTGTCGAAAAATGATAAAAAGTTTTCGTGGAGGAATACATCCAAATGATAATAAACGGTTTACATCTGATAAACCAATAGAAATAGCCGTACTACCAAGTAAGGTTATTATTCCTGTTAGGCAGCATATAGGTGCACCTTGTGAACCTATTGTAGCTAAGGGTGATTTGGTAAAAAAAGGACAAGTTATAGCAAACAGTGCGGCTTTTGTGTCTAGTCCAGTACATGCATCTATATCTGGTGTTGTTACGGATGTTGCAGAATACCCACATCCTGTATTTGGGAAGTGTCTTTCAATAGTAATTGAAAATGATGGACTCGATGAGTGGATAGAAGGAATTCCGGTCCAAAGGGATTGGGAAAAATTAAATGACAATGAAATAAAGGGTATCATTAAAGAAGCAGGTATAGTTGGTATGGGGGGAGCCACATTTCCGACTCACGTAAAATTGTCACCACCAAAGGAAAAGAAAATTGATTTACTTATTATAAATGCAGCAGAATGTGAACCATTTCTAACTGCAGATTACAGAATGATGCTCGAGTATACGAAGCAAATTGTTACTGGAATAAAAATAATTATGAAGGTTCTTGGAGTTCAAAAAGCTTATATAGGAATTGAAGATAACAAACCCGAAGCAGTAAGTGTTATGCAAAAGGCAACTGAAGGAACTACTATAGAGGTTAAGGCAATTCCAACTAAATATCCACAAGGTGCTGAAAAAATGCTCATAAAAGTTCTTGCGGATCGTGAGGTCCCATCAGGAAGTTTGCCAATGGATGTAGGTGTAGTTGTTCAAAACGTAGGTACTGTTGTTGCAATTTTTGATGCAGTTGTGAAAGGTATTCCTTTAATTCAAAGAGTAACTACAATAAGTGGAAGCGCAGTAAAAGAACCTAAAAATCTTTTGTTAAGACTCGGAACAACATTTAAAGATGCTATTGACAATTGTGGTGGTTTTGTAGAAAAACCAGCTAAAATTATTATGGGTGGTCCTATGATGGGATTTGCTCAATCAAATTTAAATATTTCTATTATTAAAGGAGTTTCTGGAATACTCGGATTAAATAGGAAAGATATTAATAGTGGTACGCAATCACCCTGTATTCGTTGTGGAAAATGTGTAAGTGTTTGTCCTTGTGGACTTAATCCAAGTATGCTCAGTATATTGGGAGAGAAAGACATGTATGAGGAAGCAAAACTTGAACAAAATCTTTTTGATTGTGCAGAATGTGGAAGTTGTGTTTATGTATGTCCAGCTAAGCGTAATATCGTACAATATATTAAATACAGTAAGATGAGAAACACAGCTGATGCTGCAAAAAAAAAGGAGGCGCTAGCTAAATGAGTGAAATAAAATTAGAAGAAAATCTCTTTACCATATCAACGTCTCCACATATACGTGCAGAAGCATCTATTTCTAAAATTATGTGGACTGTAAGTCTGGCTTTAACGCCAGCTGCGCTTTTTGCAATTTATCACTTCGGAATTCCTGCTTTAACTGTAATACTTGCAGGAAGTTTGTCAGCAGTGGTTTTTGAGTATATAGTGCAAAAACTTAGAAGAAAGACTATAACTATATCTGATGGAAGTGCATTTTTAACAGGATTATTACTTTCAATGTGTTTACCACCGTCCATTCCTGCTTATATGGCGGTAATTGGTTCATTCATAGCTATAGTAATAGCAAAACATTCTATGGGAGGTCTTGGGTATAATATCTTTAATCCAGCTCATGTAGGTAGAGCGGCACTTATGGTGTCATGGCCAATAGCAATGACAACCTGGACAAGTTTGAGTGGAAAGGTTGATGCAGTAGCTTCTGCAACACCACTCGGTATTTTAAAACTACAAGGATATTCAAAATTAATTGATACTTTTGGAAGTGCACCTCAAATGTATAAGGCAATGTTTATTGGTGCTCGTAATGGGAGTATCGGTGAAACCTCTACAGTTTTATTACTAATTGGAGGTATATATTTAATTTATAAAGGCTATGCAAATTGGGTAGTGCCTGTATTTATGATTGGAACTGTAGGTATTTTAACTTGGGTATGTGGACCAACTGGCTTATTCACTGGAGATCCACTCTTTCATATAATGGCTGGGGGCCTTATTATAGGAGCTTTCTTTATGGCTACGGATATGGTTACTATTCCAATTACAAAGAAAGGGCAGATAGTTTTTGCTATTGGCGCTGGAGCGATTACTGTCCTAATCAGGCTTAAGGGTGGATACCCTGAAGGGGTTTGTTATTCTATTTTATTAATGAATGCAGTTGTACCGCTTATTGATCGCTTTATGAAGCCGGTTAAATTTGGAGCAAGGGGGTAGTGAAAAATGTCAGATGAGAATAATATTGAACCTAAAGTTAATCACGAAAAAAAATATAGTATTTTTCAAATTGCTATAAATTTAACAGTTGCCTGTTTAATATCAGGAACAATAATTGCTGTAACTTATTTTATAACAGCACCAGTTGCAGTAAAAACGGCTGCAGGAATTAAGACTGATGCAATGAAGTCACTAGTGACAAATGCACAAAAATTTGATCCTGTAAAAAATAAAAAAGAATGGTTTGCCGCAGAGAAAGATGGAAAGGTAATTGCATATGTTGTCCCAGCAGAAAGCAAAGGGTATGGGGGAGCAATACAAATGCTTGTAGCTATTTCACCACAAGGTAAAATCGTTGACTTTAATATATTAGAGAGTAAAGAAACACCTGGACTTGGAGATAATGCAAGTAAAGATCCTTTTAGAAATGAATTTAAAGGTAAAGGGATCAAAGATTTACAAGTTGTAAAAGATCCGACACTTAAAAATAATATTCAAGCTATGACTGGAGCTACCATTTCGTCTAGAGCGGTAACTAAAGGCATCAAAGAAGCTGTGCAGCAAGTTACGCAGTTTGTAGGGGGAAAATAATATGAGAGAGCTATGGAATATATTCAAAAAAGGGATTATCGCAGAGAATCCGATATTTGTTCTTGCACTTAGTCTTTGCCCTGCTTTAGCGGTAACCAGTAGTGCGATAAATTCCCTAGTTATGGGACTAGCAGTAATGTTTGTTATTACTGCAAATAATGTTATTGTATCTATTTCTAGAAAAGTAGTTAATCCTAAGGTTCGTGTACCGGTGTATATTACGTCTGTTGCAACAATTGTTACGGTAGTGCAGTTAGTATTACAGGCATATTTACCAGCACTCTATAAGGCTTTAGGTATATATTTAGCTTTAATTGTTGTTTTTGCAATTATTTTAGCTAGAGCAGAAGTTTTTGCCTCAAAAAATAAAGTGACCCCATCTTTTTTCGATGGATTAGGAATGGGATGTGGTTTTGCACTTGCACTTTTATCTATTGGGATAATTCGTGAACTTCTTGGTACAGGAGCTATATTTGGAATACAAGTTCTTGGTTCTTGGTATAATCCAGCACTTATCATGATTTTACCACCAGGTGCATTTATACTGATTGGTTACATGGTAGCTGGGTTTAAGATGTGGACTGAACATACCGAAAAAGTTAAACTCGAGAGAGGTGAAGTATAATGGGTCACTATTTAACACTGCTTGCAAGTGGAATTGTAGTAAATAATTACGTTTTAACAAGATTTTTAGGACTTTGTATTTTCTTTGGAGTTTCTAAAAGTTTAAATGCATCTATTGGTATGGGAATGGCTGTAACTTCTGTTATGACCCTAAGTTCTATGCTAGCATGGGTGGTTTATCATTTTGTATTAGATCCTTTTCATTTAACGTTTTTAACAACAGCGGTGTTTGTACTTTTGATTGCTAGCTTTGTTCAGCTTTTAGAAATGATTATTAAAAAACATGCACCTACTTTATATAATATGTGGGGTATTTATTTGCTACTAATTGCTACAAATTGTGTTGTACTTGGTGTACCACTTTTAAATGTAGAGAATAGTTATTCATTTTTAGAAAGTACAGTAGCCGCTGTTGGTGCAGGTTTAGGATTTGCTTTGGCAATTGTACTTATGGCAAGTTTAAGAGAAAAATTAAGACTTGCAGATGTCCCTAAACCACTAGAGGGACTTGGCATTGCGTTTATTTTAGCAGGAATGCTTGCATTAGCCTTCCTAGGTTTTTCTGGGATGATAGCAGTATAGAAGGAGCTGAGAAATTAATATGAGTAATATAGATATTGCAATTGCAGTTTTAGTTGTAATGACATTAGTTGGATTAGTATTTGGTTTGGTTTTGGCGTTTGCCAATAAAAAATTTGCTGTTGAAGTAAATCCATTGATTCATATCGTTGAAGATATATTACCAAAAGGACAGTGTGGATCTTGTGGATTTGCTGGGTGTATGGCATATGCAGAAGCTGTGGTTATAAATCCAGATGTAGAACCAAATCTTTGCATTCCAGGTAAAGCACCTATTGCGAAACTGGTAGCAGAATTAACTGGTAAAAAAGCTGCGGAAATTGAACCTAAAGTAGCCTTTGTAAAATGTGCTGGTAGCGTAAGTAAAGCTAAAAAGGCTTATGAATATAAAGGTGTTCAAGATTGTGTTGCCGCGTCATTACTACAGGGAGGACCAAAGGGATGTCAATATGGTTGTCTTGGTTTTGGAACCTGTGTTAAAAATTGTCCTTTTGATGCAATGACAATGAGTGATGAGGGATTACCTATTATTGATGACCAAAAATGTACAGGTTGTGGGAAATGTGAAACGGTTTGTCCAAAAAGAGTTATTGAACTAGTCCCTCTTGGAATTCATGTAGCTTTAAATTGTAATTCACATGACAAAGGGGTTAAGGCACGTAAACTTTGCTCTGTTGGATGCATTGGATGTGGCCTATGCGTAAAAAATTGTCCTCATAATGCAATAAAAATTGAGAATAACTTAGCAGTAGTCGATCCAGAAATTTGTGTTTCATTGTGTAGTGAAAATACATGTTTATATAAATGCCCAACGGGAGCAATTGAAGGGCGTATAGAAAAAATGCCAGAGAAAAATATAGCTACAAAATCAGTTATAAATAAAACTCTCTCAGAGTAAAATATAATATTATAGTTAAATAGAGAAGTTTCAAATTTAGATTTTGAAACTTTTTCTGTTTTATAACCTATAATGGAGGTTTAGCTTAAATTTATAAGCAATAATATGTGTTATAATGAACGTATAAATAAAGTTAAGGGGGCTCAATATGGATAAACTTAAACAACAAGAAATAATGAATGAATTTTGTATACCGTCTCCTCTTAAAGATGAGTCAAATCAGAAGTATGCATACAGAATGATAGAAGAAATTACTGCTTTCTTAAAAGAATATGCTAAGATCTCTGGCAAAAAAGGTTATGTTTGTCATCTGACTGGTGGAGTGGATAGCTTTGTAACAAATATGCTTATAAAAAAATCAGGACTACAATTAATCAGTCTATCTCTTCCATTTGGAATTAAACCTGATATAGCTGATGTTGAACTTGCAAAAAAAATTATAATGCCAGATGTTTTTAGAACTTATGATGTAATGGGACCTGTAATTGAATCCATTGAGCTTCTTCGAAATTTACCATCTTCTAAAGTAGATATTGGAAATACAAAATCTAGAATAAGAATGACAGTATTATATAGAATAGCTGAAGTTTATGATGTTTTAGTTGCTGGATTCTCAAATGTGGCCGAACTTACTTTAGGAATGGTTACCAAGTATGGTGATGATGCAGCAGATGTAAACCCACTTGCAGGAATAACAAAAAGCATAATTTACGAAATGGCAAAAATATTTAACGCACCTCAATCTATAATTGATAAAGTTTCTACCACGGGTATGTGGGATAATAGATCAAACCAAGTAGAAGTTACAGAATTAAATCATCAGGTTTGTATGTATTTAAGAGGCGAAGACATAGAAAAACAATATGAAGAAAAAATAATTAAATTGTATACAGTGTCTAAACATAAAAGAAATTCACCAGTATCTCCAAAAGATTCTTGGTGGGTAAAATAAATTTTAATTAAAGAGATGCACCTACTGGTTAGGCACATCTCTTTCTGTACTCTAATTAAACAAGGTATAGCTGATTTTTGTTAAAGTATTGGCAAGAAAATAATAAGTATAATATCAAAGTATGTTGCAATATTGGTATTAGTAAAGTGTATATTATAGTAAGAGGCATACATAACATGTAATTGTAATAAGCAATATATTTAAGGTAAATATATATATTGTACATAAAAGTAATTAGAAAAACATATAAATTTAAATATTGTTAATGTTTTAACACAGTATAGACAATGTGTGCTATAATAAACGTATAAATAAGTTTAAGGAGGCTCGATATGGATAAAGTAAAACAACAAGAAATAGTTAATGAATTTGGTATACCTACTCCTCTGAAAGATGAGTCAGATGAAATGTATGCATATAGAATGATAGAAGAAATCTCTACTTTTTTAAAAGAGTATGCTGGATACGCCGGCAAAAAAGGTTATGTTTGCCATCTCACAGGTGGAGTAAATAGTTTTGTTACAAGTATGCTTATTAAAAAATCAGGGCTTGAGTTAATTAATTTATCTCTTCCTTTTGGCATTGAACCGGACAGAGCTGATGTAGAACTTGCAGTACGGATTATAAAACCTGATGTATTTAGGACATATGATATAATGGGTCCCGTCAATGAATCCATTGATCTTCTTCATAATTTACCTTCCTCAAAAGTTGATATAGGAAACACAAAATCTAGGATAAGAATGACAGTCGCATATAGAATCTCTGAAGTTTATGATGTCTTAGTTGCTGGTTATTCAAGTGTGACTAATCTAACCCTAGGAATGGTTACCAAGTATGGTGACGATGCAGCAGATGTAAAACCACTTGCGGGAATAACAAAAAGCATAATTTACGAAATGGCAAAAATATTTAAGGCACCTCAATCTATAATTGATAAAGTTTCTACTAGTGGTATGTGGGATAATAAATCAAACCTAGAAGAAGTAACAGAACTTAATCATCAGGTTTGTATGTATTTAAGAGGTGAAGACATCTCAGAAGAATATGAGAAACATATCCTAAAGTTATATACAGTGTCTAAACACAAAAGGCATTCAGCAGTTTCGCCAAAAGATACTTGGTGGATTAAATAAAATTATAAAAGGAATAGATACGCCTAATGGTTAGGTGCATCTATTCCTTTATAATTTTAATTTGTTATGTATTTTATGTCCTTATTTTACCTTTAGAACAAACACATGAGGAGTAAGTCTACCACTTTCAATTTTTATCTCTTGAAGTAATTCAAGCTTCTCATTACCCATTAGCACGTCCCTAAATAATTGTTTTTCTATTGTGTAAATAAATACCATTCCTCCTGGTTTTATAAGATTAGGAAGTTTATTTACAAATTCGTTATATAAGTCTGCATATTTATTATGGGTGGAGGACCTATTGTCAAAAGGCATATTTGTTATCATTTCATCAAATAGGTCATAAGGCATATATTCTAATATATCGTCAGCTATAAGTTCTATGTTTATGTTAGCTAATTTAGAATTTATTGTTGAAGCTGTTATAGCAGTTCTAAATATATCAACGCCCGTTAATGATTGAAACTGTTCTAACTTAGCTCTTTCAATAAGCATTGTCCCAGCTCCACAAAATGGGTCTATAACATTGGCACTAGGTTCTAGCCATTTTTGGATGGATTTTATTACAATCGCTGCAGTTACTGGATTTATAGATGTAGCTAAGTCATTTTTCCTGTATACAAACCTATTATCCTTATAGGAATATAGTTTTACAAATACACTGCAGAGATTATTCTTTTCAATTATTCTAATTTCAACCTCGTAAGAGGAAGGGCTATTTTTCAAATCTCCACAAGAAATCTCATCCAATTCTCTAGACAAGTTTTTTACGAAATCAGACCTTTCTCTGTTAGAATCCATAGTTTTAAATTCAACTCTGTAACTAAAAGGAGAATTAATATCACTATAATGAGACTGATTTAAAAAATCCACTATATTTGCATTCATAATCTCGGTAGCAATTACCTTATAATCAAATTCTAATTCTGTACAATCAGCTAAAGGATATAAAAGTTCATAAAAGGTCCTGCAGGTATAAACCTTATCTAAATCTTTTTCAAAGATAAGGATACCATCATCTGTAAGCCTTCCATCAATTAATTTTTCGTCAAGCTCTTTTATTGTAAGCTGATATTGATAATTCATAACTGTTAATAACATGGATACAGGATTTTCAAAACCCTTAAATTCATGTCGCAGCATGGGAGATAATTTATCTATAGCCCTTGTCAGTGCAAGTTTTTCTTCATTAATATGTTTATTTGTTGTTACTAGTGAGTCATTGGCTTTAGAAGCTTTTTCATTTTTAACTACTTCATCAAACATATTCTTTAACCGTTCTGCGTCATTTTCACTACCGCAGTTCCCTATTGCAAGTACATAGGAATACCTTACAAATAGCTTCTCCTCAGAGTTATAGGCACTATATAACGCTTCTAAATATGCAGGGTCTCCAAGTTCTCCAATAACTCCACATACATTTTTTCGTACCTTTGGATCAGAATGTAAAAGAAGAGCGCTAAGTTTTTCTTTTGAATTACCAATAGTTCTTTTGAACATTCCTTTTGGCTTTTCCTTTTTTAGAATATCCCTCATAACAGAAAGCAATGTCCTAGGGTCATCTTCAGTTATTATTTTTGACCATAGCATAGGAATTGCATTGTTATAATCTAAGGATAGTTTATTTATTATAGCAGACCTCTGTTTGTCATCTGATGTTTTTAAATTTTCTATGAAAGCTGCTATAGAATCATTTATCTCTATCATTCATTTCACCTCTTATGTTTAAATTTATCAACTATAATTATATCATACATCTATTTTTCTAACAAAAAAAGTGTGATGTTTACTCTCGACATAAGAGATATTATATTACCCAAAGGCTTTACAAATTAATAAATATAAGGTACATTTAGAAAAGTATAATATGAAAATGGGAAAAATTATTAAAATGGAGGATATTAAAATGAATGAAACTTTAAAAAACATAAGAAATAGAAGAAGTACAAGAGCATTTTTACCAGAACAAGTTAATGGCGCACATTTGACGGAAATAATAGATGCAGGGTTATATGCACCAAGTGCTACTAATAAACAACCATGGCATTTTACGATAATTCAAAGAAAAGACATTATAGATAGATTAAGTGTTGCTTTTAAAGAAATTGCAAAGAAGTCTGAAAATGAATATATTAGAAGATTTTCAGATAATGAAAAGTTTCATGTGTTTTATAATGCACCAACAGTAGTATTAGTTTCAGGTGACGTGAATAATGACAACGCCTCAGTTGATTGCGCAGTAGCAATGGAAAATATGTTAATAGCCGCAGAATCATTAGAAATTGGCTCTTGCTGGGTTGGACTTATAGCTTATTTACTAAATAGTGAAGAAGGCAAAGAATTCGTTAAAGAGCTTGAAATACCACAAGGTTTTAAACAAATACATTCATTTTGCCTTGGATATAAAAAAATAGAGATAACTAATGCGCCTGCAAGGAAAGAAAATAATGTGAATTTTGTAAAATAATATAAATGGTTTTCTTATAAAACTAATAGATAATTTTTATCTATTAGTTTTATAAAATAAGTATTTACAAATGCATTAAGATAATATATAATAAAGAAGTTGTTTAACATGCTTCATTAGCTCAGCTGGTTAGAGTACCTGACTCTTAATCAGGGTGTCCAGGGTTCGATTCCCTGATGGAGCACCATAAAAACATCAAGATCTTATGATCTTGATGTTTTTTTTTATAGACTAATACTATCATATTGACATATAATATAACAAAACACAGTTTATAAAGGGGGATGGGTTTATGAGTTTGTACACAATGTTAATTATAGCAGGAATTGTCATAGTTACATTAATTTTAATTGCTTATGGTATAGGTTCCACAAGTATAGGAACAGATGAAGTAGGTATTGTTGAGAAGTGGTGGAGTTCAGGTGGTTCAGTGCCTGCTGATGGTCTTATAGCACTAAAAGGAGAAGCAGGTTACCAACCAGAGGTATTAAGGGCTGGAGTTCATTTTAAAACACCTTTCAAGTACAAGGTTAAGAAGGTAAGGCTCGTAACCATACCACAAGGTCAAATAGCTTATGTGTTTTCAAGGTCTGGAGAAAGTTTAGGGGATGGTCAAACTTTAGGTAAAGTTATACCACAAAGTAAGTCATTCCAAGATGTTGTAGCGTTTTTAAATAATGGTGGACAAAAAGGACCGCAAAGGCAAATTCTTCGTGAGGGTACTTACGCATTTAATTTAGCGCAATTTATTATAATCACAAAAGATAGGGTACACTCAATATTTACTTCAAAAGATGAAACGGCTCAAATAGAAACAATGCGAAGTGACTTAGCTAAGGATAGTGGATTTAATCCGGTAATTATATCAAGTTCCAGGTCTTCTGAGCAATATGCGCAACAAGATGATAGTAGTGAAATAGATGCTGTATATAAAAAAATAGTTAACAAGCAAGTTAGTAGGGATACTATAGGTATTGTAACTATTAATGAGGGGCCAACACCAGACAATGGAGCAATTATAGCACCTATTGTTGGCGAAGGTATAAATAATGAGTTTTATCATAATAACTTCCAAGAGCCAGAAAAGTTTTTAGCTGCAGATGGCAGAAAAGGTAAGCAGATGCAAGTACTTACGGATGGAGTCTATTTCATTAATAGAATGTTTGCAAGTGTTGACATAGTACCAAAAAGCATAATAGATATTGGCTATGTAGGGGTTGTGGTAAGCTATTTTGGTGATAAGGGTGAGGATGTTTCAGGTACAGGGTATTCGCATGGAGAACTTGTAGAACAAGGTAAAAAAGGTATTTGGAGAGATTCTATGATGCCAGGAAAGTACGCATTTAATACTTACGCTGGTAAAGTTGTACCAGTGCCTACTACAAATGTAATATTAAAATGGATAAGTGGCCAAAGTGGGGTACACAAGTTAGATGACAACTTAAAAGAAATTAGTTTAATAACTAAGGATGCTTTTGAGCCAAATTTACCACTAACCGTAGTATTTAACATTGATTATAGAAAAGCATCATCAGTTATACAAAGATTTGGAGATATAAAAATGCTTATTGAGCAATCTCTTGATCCTATGATTGCTGGTTACTTTAAGAATATTGGGCAAACGAAAACACTTATAGAATTAGTTCAAGATAGAAGCCAAATTCAACAACAGGCAGCAGATGAAATGACAGGTAAATTTAAATTATATGATTTAGAGCTGCAAGAAGTTTTAATTGGAACACCAGCTGCTTCAGCTAGTGATACAAGAATTGAGAAAATTCTTGCACAATTAAGAGATAGGCAAGTAGCTATGGAAGAAATTAAGACAAATGAAGCTAAACAAAAATCTGCTGAAAAGCAAAGAGAATTGAATGAAGCACAAGCAAAAGCAATGGCACAGTCTGCTCTTACACAATCAAGTATTGATATCGAGGTAGCTGATAATAAAGGTAAATCTGAATTAAGGCTAGCAGAACAGTTAGCATTTAAAACACAGAAACTAGCCGAAGCAGACAAATATAAGAGGACCCAAGAAGCAGACGCTGAAAGATATACTAGAGAAGCTCAAGCTGCTGCGCAAGCAAAGACTATTGAATTAACAGCGAGCGCTAATGCGAAGCAAGTAGAATTGCAAGCAAGTGCAGAGGCATTTAGCCTTGAAACAGTAGGTAAAGCAACAGCATTAAATATTAAAGCAGTTGCAGATGCTACAGCTGAGCAAGAAACAAAAGTAGGAATTGCAAAGGGAAAAGCTGCAAAAGCTTTAGTTGAGGCATACGGAGGTCCAGATTTACAAGTTAAACAAAGCGTTATGATAGCATTTGCAGAGGCATTAAAAATAAGCAAGTCCCCACTTGTACCTCAAACCATAATAATGGGCGGAGCAGATGGGAAAACACCTAATGCAATGGAAGGTATATTAAGTATGGTACTCGCAAACATGGCAAGTGAAAAAGGGGTGGTAGTGCCCAAAAGTATAGAAGATATAAAAGCTAAAGACGTAATAAAATCACAAAGTAACTAATATAGAATATAAATAATAAATCAAGCAGAATAAATTAATTATTTTGCTTGATTTTTTTATTTAGAAATATATTTTTTTCGTTTTTTTGTCTTTCGTATTCTATTTTAATAAAAAATTTACAAAAAGTTATTAATTTCAGCAAACAAGTATATAATATAACATAAAATGCATGAAATGCATCCTATAAACTAAATTTATTCTCAACTTTTTTATGTATTTACTAATATTAAGTCATATGGTATAAGAAATTTAAAGAATAGTAATTATTAATATTGCAATATAGCATAAATTACGATAAGATATAAACATGATAATAATTTAACAATGCTTGCGAGGAGGAAGAATAATGAATACGCAAATTAATTATAGTGACTTAGATAATATACTAAAAAACCATGAGTTTAAATCTAGTAATATTATTGCAATATTACAAGACACGCAAGAAATATATAGGTATTTACCTAAAGAGGTATTCGCATATTTTTCAGAGAAGCTTGGAATGAGTAGGGCAAAGATATATAGTGTAGCAACTTTTTATGATAATTTTTCTTTAGAACCAAAAGGCGCATATGTTATAAAAATATGTGATGGTACAGCCTGCCATGTAAGAAAGTCAATTCCTATATTAAATAAGTTGCGAGCAGAATTAGGACTTTCAGAAACAAAGGTTACAACAGATGATTTGACATTTACAGTGGAAACGGTTTCTTGTCTTGGTGCCTGTGGACTTGCACCTGCTATAACTATTAACGAGAAAGTACATGGTGCTATGACTCCAGAAAAAGCAATGGAGCTTTTAAGTACACTTAAGGAGGGGAAATAATATGCTTCTTAATAGAAATGATTTAATTAATATCAGAAATGAGTATAAGGTTAGTCTTGAAAACCAAAATAAAAAAATTCTTATATGTGCAGGTACTGGTTGCATTGCGGGTGGTGCGTTAGAAATTTATGATGAATTTGTGAAATTAATGAAAGATAAAGGCATAAATTGTGAATTAGGTCTTGAAAAAGAACCACATGATGCGTCCGTTGGAATTAAAAAAAGTGGATGTCATGGATTTTGCGAAATGGGTCCGCTAGTAAGAATTGAGCCATGGGGATATTTATATATAAAAGTAAAGCCTGAAGATTGCGAAGAAATCTTAGAAAAAACTATACTTAATAATGAGTGCGTTGAGAGACTTGCATATACTAAAAACGGAGAAATATACAAAAAACAAGAAGAAATCCCTTTTTATAAAAGTCAAACTAGGCTTGCACTTGAACATTGTGGGCATATTGATGCGACTTCCATAGAAGAATATTTTGCTATAGGAGGATATAGTGCACTTGAAAAAGCGTTATTCGATATGGATTCTGATGAGATCATTAAACAAATAGAAGAGTCAAATTTAAGAGGACGTGGAGGCGGTGGATTTCCTACAGGTCGTAAATGGTCTCAGGTAAAAAGTCAGAAAACAGATATAAAATATATTGTGTGCAATGGTGACGAGGGTGACCCTGGTGCATTTATGGATAGAAGTGTAATGGAGGGAGATCCACATAGAGTACTTGAAGGAATGATAATTGCGGCTATTGCGTGTGGAGCGAAAGAAGGATATATTTATGTGCGTGCGGAATATCCTCTTGCTGTAAGCAGACTTAAAAATGCTATTATTCAAGCAAAAAGTTACGGAATTTTAGGTGAGAACATTCTTGGGACAAATTTTAGTTTCAATATTAAAATAAACAAAGGGGCAGGTGCCTTTGTATGTGGTGAGGGAAGTGCTCTTACAGCTTCTATTGAAGGAAAAAGAGGCATGCCAAGAGTGAAACCTCCAAGAACGGTTGAACAAGGACTTTTTGCTAAACCAACAGTACTTAATAATGTTGAAACCTTTGCTAATGTACCTTCAATTATAATTAAAGGGGCAGAGTGGTATAAATCTATTGGACCGGAAAAAAGTCCAGGGACAAAGGCTTTTGCACTAACTGGAAATATTGAAAATACTGGACTTATTGAGGTACCAATGGGTTCAACCTTAAGAGAGATAATATTCGATATAGGTGGAGGCATCAGAGGCGGCAAAAAGTTTAAGGCTGTGCAAATAGGCGGTCCGTCAGGCGGATGTCTTATAACATCAGATCTTGATTTAAAACTAGATTTTGATTCGCTAAAAAAAGTAGGAGCAATGATAGGCTCTGGTGGACTTGTTGTTATGGATGAAGATACTTGCATGGTTGAGGTTGCAAAATTTTTCATGACTTTCACACAAAATGAATCTTGTGGTAAGTGCGTTCCTTGTCGTGAGGGTACTAAAAGAATGCTTGAAATTCTTGAACGCATTGTTGCAGGTAAAGGTGTGATTGAAGATATAGACATGCTACTAGAACTTGCAGATACTATAACTCAAACAGCACTATGTGGTCTTGGAAAAACAGCTGCATCACCAGTTGTTAGTACTATTAAAAATTTCCGAGATGAGTATGAAAATCATATAATTCAAAAGAAATGTGAATCAAAAACCTGTGTAAAGCTTAAGACAATATTTATTGATAAAGAACTTTGCAAAGGATGTTCAAAGTGTTCAAGAATTTGCCCGGTTAAGGCTATTTCAGGGAAAATTAAACTACCTTATACAATTGATCAAGATAAGTGCATTAAGTGTGGTGCCTGTGTTGAATCATGTGCATTTAAAGCTATAAAGGAGGATTAAAATGACGAATAGACAGTTTATGCTTATAGATGATATTTCTGTAGAGATAAATGGAGAAAAAAATATTCTTGAATTAGTTAGAAAAGCTGGTATTGATTTACCTACATTATGTTATTATTCGGAACTTTCAGTTTATGGAGCTTGTCGTATGTGCATGGTAGAAAATAAGAGGGGAGGCATGGAAGCTTCTTGTTCTACTCCACCAAAGGCAGGCATGGAGATATATACAAATACCCCAAAGCTTCGCAAGTATAGAAAAATGATTCTTGAATTATTGCTAGCAGATCACTGTAGAGATTGTACTATCTGTGAAAAAAGTGGTAGGTGCAAATTACAAGATCTTGCTAAGCGTTTTGGAATAAAACAAGTAAGATTTAATAATACTTCTGCAAATAGAGAAATAGATGATTCATCTGTATGTATAGTGCGAGATAAAAGTAAGTGTATTTTATGTGGTGACTGTGTACGTATGTGTGATGAGGTACAAAACGTTGGAGCTATTGATTTTGTTAAGAGGGGTTCGAAAATGACTGTGGGAACTGCTTTTGATGAACCACTAGCAGAATCCAATTGTGTTGGTTGTGGGCAGTGTGCAGCTGTATGTCCTACGGGTGCTCTTATAGTGAAGAATGATACAGCTAAACTTTGGAAAGATATTAGTGATAAGGATGCTTTGGTTGTGGTTCAGATCGCTCCTGCAGTACGAGTGGGAATTAGTCAGGAACTGGGGCTAAAAAATGACGAAAATGTAATGGGTAAAATAGTAGGTGTTCTTAGAAAAATGGGAGTTGATGAGGTATTTGATACATCGACTGGAGCAGATCTTACAGTACTCGAGGAAACAAATGAATTTCTTTCAAGACTTGAAAAAGGTGAGAAATTACCACTGTTTACATCATGTTGCCCTGCTTGGGTAAACTATGTTGAAAATACTTATCCAAGTTTAATTGAAAATGTTTCTACTTGTCGTTCCCCTATGCAAATGTTTTCTTCGGTATTAAGAGAACATTACAAGGACTCTAGTAAAAGAATTGTGTCTGTGGCAGTTATGCCTTGTACAGCAAAAAAATTCGAAGCACAAAGAGATGAATTTAAAGAGAATGAAATAAACAGTGTAGATTATGTGATAACATCGCAAGAGCTTATCGCAATGATAAAAGAATCAGGAATTGTATTCTCAGAGGTTGAGCCTGAGGCAGTTGATATGCCATTTGGTTTTAGCAGTGGAGCAGGTGTTATATTTGGAGTAACTGGTGGTGTTACTGAAGCTGTTATACGTAGAGTAATGGAGGACAAATCTGCTTTGGGATTACGTAATCTTGCTTTTAATGGCGTGAGAGGTATGAATGGAGTTAAAGAAGCTAGTATCACTGTAGGTGAGAGCGTAATAAAAATAGCAGTGGTAAGTGGACTTAAAAATGCAGATGGGCTTGTGAAAAAAATACAAGCGGGTGAAGTTCATTATGATTTCATTGAAGTTATGGCGTGCCCAGGTGGGTGTATAGGTGGTGCGGGACAACCATTTGTAAAATCAGATGGGAAATTTAAACGTAGTGCTTTATTATACGAAGCTGACAGGATGACTAGCATACATCGATCAGAAGAAAACCCATTGATGGAGACCTTATATTCAAGCTTGTTAAAAGATAAGGCTCACAAGCTATTACATGTAGAGTATAAAGGGAAAAAGTAATTTAGTGTTAAACTAGGCTTAAGAAAATAAAAAACAAATCCAGCAGAATATTAATTTATTCTGCTGGATTTGTTTTAATAATAGATAAAAGCATTCAAGTTCATAGCGAATTTTATTTGATAAATGATTTATTACCGTGGTGTAAATCTAACCTATAAAGTTTTGAATACAAAGAAATGCTTTAATATCTATGTTCTCATTAGAACTAATTAAACTCTTGGCTTCTTTCTTTGATAATAGCATAATTTCAATATCTTCATCTGGTTCTAAAAATGCCTTTGATATTTCACCACGACATGTACAGTAAACTAAAGCTGCAGATTCATCTGTCATACCTGTTGAAATGTATGCTTTAGATTTGGTTTTATCATAATCAATTTGGATCAAATCAAGTCCTGTTTCTTCCTTTAGTTCGCGACCTACTGTAGTTTTGAAATCTTCGCCCGGATCTACAAGTCCAGCAGGAATTTCATAAACATAATCATTTAGAGGAACCCTAAATTGCTTTATAACTACTAATTTATTTTCGTCTATATGAGTAGCTACTATTATAACAGCGTCTATATTGCTCTCCTCTCCATGAAAATAGATATTTTTTAATGTGTCTAAATCTTTTCTAGAAGCTATGGACCAATTTTTAGTTTCACCACTTTTATTAGTATACTCTGCATCATAAAGTTTTAAATACTTTGTATCTGCAAGTGTTTTAATATTTTTCATGCTCATTTTCTCATCCCCATTTATACTGAATTTTGTTGTAATAAACTGAAAAACGTTACTCTTAATAAACTTCGACTTTTATACAATATATATAAGCTTAATGATATCACTTTCAAAGAATAAAAACAATTAAAGGAAATGCTATAATCAAGCAATAACGGTATTAGTATATAAACTTTTAGTAGATAGTGTTGTATATTTTATACAGAAAAAATATGCTGAACAACTAATAGAAACATATGTAATAACAGTAAAAATGTTTATAATTTGGGTTTAAGAATTAATAGAAAACCACATGAAAATTTGTTACAATGTTTATAATGCATATTGTTTTGAAATTGTAAAAATTAAGCAATGCACGTACAGTTTGCGGAGGTGGAAAAAGAATGTTTTATTTTGTAAAAGACATAGAGGAGAATGTTATGAATGTAAATTGTTTGCACGAAGTTCCATTTTTAGAAGAAGCTATGTATAACATGTCATTAGAAAAAATGACAAAAGAATATGAAAATATAAAAAAATGGTTCATGATTAATAAAATGGCTAATGATTTTCAGGTTAAAGGTGTTGCAGGAAAAGAGTTAGAATTTTTTATTATAGAGAATATTCCATATGACGAACTGGATTATACTCATGACGTTCTACATAGTAGGATTAAACAAAAAATGGGGACACAATTTGAAGAATATGAATACAATTTAAAATTAAAATTAAGTAGGACATGCTCTAGAATCTTATTTAATACTAAGATAAAATGTATATTAAAAGAATGGATGTAACTTAAAGTAGTCAATAATTACTAATTACTTTAATAAGGCATATTTTAAAAATAACTAGTTAAGATGCTAGTTTATTTTTTTAGTATGCTTAAAATTGTTGCTAAGCCACTGTAAATAAACAAAACCCTTTTAATTAATAAAAAGGGTTTTGCTTATTTACTGTCGAAATATAACAAGATAGAGGTTGAAAATATGATTTGAATAAAGACGCCATTATTCAAAATGAAAGAAAACACACTTTATATGTGTTGTTAAAATAGTTATAAAAAATAATTATATGTATATTTAAAAATTTAAATATTAAATTAAATAAATATAATAGAGGAGGATTTAATTATGACAGAATTAAGAACTAGCTTACCTAAAATGACAACTACATTACC
>DHIM01000254.1:494-8311 GCA_002403785.1 Clostridium sp. UBA4746 | reverse complement strand
TTAGCTCCTTGTATAAGGTCTCTTAAAAGAAGAGCTTGTAAATTTGGAGTAAACCCTGAAGCAGCTTCAACAGCCTTTGAAGATGCAATGGCATGAGATACTGGGCACACACCACAAATTCTTTGTGTTAAGAATGCTGCATCCTTTGGTACTCTTCCTATAAGCATGTTTTCGAAGTCTCTAAATAAATTACCCGTTGATTGGGCAGCTGTTACAATATTGTTAGCGTCAAGAGTTACTGAAACCTTTAAATGGCCTTCAAGTCTTGTTATTGGATCTAATACTAAAGTACTCATGATTTATCACTCCTTTTTTTAAAATCTACCAATGATGACTTAATAGAGGACTTGTTGGGAATGTAGGATTGGAACATCCTATACAAGGATGGTTAACTCCAACGCACCATGCTTGTCCATTATTCCATTTCATCGTAGGACATACATTCTGACAAGTAGGTCCCATACATCCTATAGATGCATAACAACCGTATTGTCCGAGTGGTACATCATTTGATACATCTGGATATAAATTTCTCGGACATACTTCATGGATCGTTGTTCCAAAAAATTTAGTAGGTCGGTTATTGATATCAAGTGCTGGCATACCAATGAGTATTAAATCTAAAAGTGTTTGAATAAGAACAGTTGGATGAACCGGACATCCAGCTAGATTAACCACAGGGTTTGAAATTTTTCCGCTAAGTATAGAACTAACGCTTTTACAACCCGTTGTATTAGCTCCTGAAGCCGAGACTCCTCCAAATGAAGCACATGTTCCTGCTGCAACAACATATTTAGCCATGGGTCCATATTTCAAGACAGCTTGTTGCATTGTTAAGGGAGTTCCATTAATTTCTCCGATGACACAATAGTTTCCATTGGCACCGGTTGGTACTGCACCTTCAATCACTAGAATAAACTCGCCATCGTATTCATTTGCATTTTGGTCTAAGGTTTTCATTGCGAGTTGACCGGAAGCGGCCATTAAGGTACTGTTATACTTCATACTGATTTTGTTTAAGAGCACATTGTCAATAGTGGTAGGACTTGTTACATTTAAAGTTGAGATTGTACATCCAGAACAGCCTGAACCTTGAATCCAAATTATTGGCGGATCTGTTTCTGCAGCAAGAACAGTGTTTACGTTCGCAAGATCAAAATCTATATTTAAAGCAACTCCTGCCGCAACAGACCACTTTAAAAAATCTCTTCTATTTATCTTCATAATATCCTCCTTTAATAATTAAAAAACCGTCGACTGTTTTCTTTAATATACTATTAGCATTATAAGTATAATGATAGTGTTATACGTATACTGATAGTGTTATAAGTATACTGATAGTGTTATAAGTATAATGATAGTATACTTATAAGTGTACAAGCAAAATATGTCGTCAAGATTATTGGATTGTTAATTTTTGTTAAGTTATGTTAATTTGCATTAAATTATCCATTAAACTCTTATATTGAAATTTTTAATATGTATAATATAGACTTATAGTTATAATTTCAAATAGGAGGTAAAATTAAATGGATGTTAAGACAGATTCAAAAGAAAAAATACTTAGTGCAGCCTCTAGGCTTTTTCAGCTTAAAGGATATAATGCCACAGCGCTAAATAACTTCTAGCAGTAAATAAACAAATAGAAATATTATTATAGTACATATGCTATGTAAGGTATTTTCTCAAATATGTGGACCGTTTCTAATTATATTATAGGAGGATTAATTTTATGGAACTTGGAAAAAACAATTTAAAAGCAAATAAGCAGTATAATGTAAAAGCTATTATGGCTGTGCTTTTATTTGGAGGTTTTCTATCACTATTTAATGAAACCATATTAAATGTAGCCTTTGCAAAGATTATGGTAGAGATGAATATTACAGCTACCACAGTACAATGGCTTTCAACTGCTTACGTGCTAATAGTTGGTATTCTTGTTCCAGTAACAGCTTTCCTTATCCATAGCTTCACTACAAGGCAACTATTTTTAAGCGCAATGATATTATTTTTACTAGGAACAATAATGGCTGTATTATCTGCCTCTTTTACTACTCTTCTTGTTTCAAGAATGATACAAGCCACAGGAACAGGAATGCTAGTACCCATAATGATGAATACCGCTTTAGCAGTCTCTGCTCCTGAAAAACGTGGTTCAACAATGGGTTTATGTGTCTGTGCTATTTTAATGGGACCAGCACTAGGTCCAATAGTCTCAGGTACATTATTACAATTTTTTCATTGGCAATCATTATTTATAGTATTAATTCCATTTGCTCTTATATCAATAATTAGTGGTGCATTATTATTACAAAATGACTCCACAATAACAAAACCAAAAATTGATTATCTCTCTATTGTACTATCAACCATAGGCATTGCTGGCATCATATATGGTATAAGTTCTATAAATGATATATCTGCAAATAGATCAGTTGTTATTGTATCGTTTGCGGCTGGAATAATAGGCTTAATTTTCTTTACTAAACGTCAATTATTTTTAAAAGAACCAATGTTAGAATTACGTGCATTTAAACGTCCCATGTTCTCATTATGTGTAATACTCATAATAACTACACAAATGGTGCTATTCTCAATGAATGTGCTATTACCGCTCTTACTGCAGAATGGTTTAAATACTACACCTTTAACTTCAGCTCTTGTTCTACTGCCATCCGTTCTAATTAGTGGGCTAACAACACCAATTGCAGGTAAAGTTTTTGATAAAATAGGCGGCAGAAAACTAATACCTTTTGGATTTTTAATAGTATGTATTTTCATGTGGATATTATCTCGTATTGGAGTCTCTACTACCGTGTCAACAATTTCCATATTATATTGTTTTGTAGGTTTTGGAGCATCCCTAATAATACTATCTTCTCAAACAACCGCACTTAATCAATTATCAAATGAAAACCAAGCTGATGGAATCGCTATAACAAGCACCTCAATGCAGATAGCTGCAGCAATTGGTTCAACATTATTTATAGGTCTAATGACATCAGGTCAGAATAGATTTTTGAATAATACAAGCAGTGTAAGTACTCGTGAAAATAATATTAGAGCACTATACAGTGGCTTCCGTTATTCCATGACAGCTGCAGTTATAATCATTGCAATTGGTCTTATACTGTCTTTATTTATAAGACATGAGGTTACAAAGTAGCAAAGTACCAAATTTATCTATTCTTGAAAATCTGCCGATCATCATTATGGTCTTATATAATGAGTTTCCACAATCTGTGCATTTTACTGTTTTTGCTTCGGGCTCATGTTTCACCACTTGTAAAAACCAACCATCTGAAGATCAGATGGTTGGTTTTTTTAATATTATGTTATCTTTATCATGAACAGTTGTTGTAAAAGTAATTATAGTTCAATGTCGTTAATACTAAGTTTTCGATATAGCCATTATTGCTTATTGAATCATTAAGGTGTAAATATTTCAATTTATAATTTTTCACAGAAGTAGTTTTTCTATATATATATGTTCTCATTTACGACGTAATTTGTGAATAGTTTAAAGCAAATTATCAATTTATAATTGAGCCATTCTCACTTTAATAAAAGAGGGTCTAATAGCTAGAGAATTTATTTAGGCTGGTAGCCTATTTTTTATATTTATTTATTTGTATATAATAAATAAATAAATATAAATTAAAAGATAAGGAGTAAATTATAAATGAAAAAGGACTGTTGAATTAAAGAACAATATTAGTTCAATAATTAGACAAGTTTATTGTTTCTCATTATAAAAAACAAACATATAAAAAGAACTTATTGCAGTAATCATATAAGAGGTGAAATTATGGATAATGAAATGTTAAATATTTTAAAAACAATACAGACTAACATTAAAAATTTAGTAAGTATTCAAGAAGAAATAAAAATCAATCAGTCGAGAATTGAAAGAAAGTTAGATTCAGTAATAGAACAAACAGAATTTATAGAATATAGACTTCGTTAAATGAACATTTAACGAAGTCTATATTGCTTACGTTAGCAACTCATTCGAATTTGTACGAACTTCGTTTTTTTCTCTCATTTTTATATAATTTTTAAATCTTTTGCTACAAGGTTCTACTCCAATGCTGTGTTTTTCACATAGCATTCTTCCATCTTCAGCGGTAAAGTGTTCTATTGGATCAACTTCAATATTACATGTATGACAACCACATTTTATTTCATCCATTTTTTTCACCTTCCTTTAAATATTTTTCCACCGTGCAGGAAAAATAAGAAATTCAAATAACTTTATTACACAATCACAATTTGAAACTGTTGATTATCTTAGTATACCAAAAGACTTACTACCAGTATGTTAAAAATATGTTAAAAACATGTAAAATATTTTAGGACCTCAAACCAAACTATACCAATATTTTTAATAATTTATCTTAAATTTTAAAGTTATTATTTTCTGAAATTCTAAGCCATTCGAGATAATTATTTATTATGTTGTATGCTTTTACCATGCTTTTACCTAGGTGATTCTTAGGTCATTAATATATATTTTCCATTTCAATAAACTCCTACTCAAAAACAAAGCAGCCTTAGCCTTGTGGAATTTAGGCTAAGGCCATTTAAGTCAATTTTTATTATTTCCACTGCCTACTTGGAGTGGGCAGTTCACGCTATAGGGTACTTTTCACAATAATATAGCATAAGGCCTATTTTTACCTAGATGTTAACTAAAAGAAAGAACCATAATTTGTATTTAAGTTATAGATTTATACTTATAAATAATTTCAACTAAAATCCAACTACCGCATTCCCTCCTGGAACTTTCCCTACGGGCTACCCTTTCATACCTGGTATTTCAATCCTAATTCTATTATTACCTTCTTTGGCAACTAGCGTCTCACTAACTCCCATTTTGTTGACTCTCATAGGGGTAGTAACCGCTAAGCGTAAATTTACCACGTTAAGACACATATTACCAAAATGGAGAGTTAGAACTATTGTATATTAATTCTAAGTCGTAATATTCAAATAATAATATTGAATTGTAAATAACTGGCTTAGCATTGTAAATTTACGCTTTGCGAGCACTACCCCTTATAGATAACTGCAACATTAACTACAGCAGTATTTGTAAGACTTCCGGTGTTTTTTATCAGAAAAGTCAGTTTTATAATTTAATAGAGTAATATTTTTACTTAATACCTGGTTTCATGAAGGCTGGTACTCACTCTATAGGAAAGAACCTCCAAAAATAAAATGAATATTTCCTCAAAGCAAGGGTAATATATAATAATAAAAATATTAACATTAACAAAAGGGGTATATTATGACACAAAGAATTATAGAAATAGTTTTTAGAAGCATCTTCACTTACATTTTTCTATTAGTTTTGGGAAGAATAATCGGAAGAAAATTGATATCGAGAATAACATTTTTTGATTTTATAGTTGGAATTACCCTTGGGTCTATTGCAGTAAGAATAGCATTAGGATCACAAGAATCACCGTTTTTAGCTACAATTTCAGCAATTGTTATTACTATATTGGTTGTTATTACAGATTATTTAGATATTAAAAGTATTAATTTCAGAAAATTAGTAGATGGAGAGGCGATTATACTAATAAGTAATGGTAAACTAATAGATTATAATTTAAAAAAAGTAAGGATTAATATAAATAAATTAATGATGCAATTAAGAGAAAAAGACATATTTAATGTAGATGATGTAGCACTTGCATCCATAGAAAGTGATGGAGAATTGACTGTATTACCGAAAGCAAATAAACAATCAATAACAACTGGTGACTTAAATATTTCAACAAAATGCAATGGGTTAATCAGTGACATAATTGTTGATGGCAAAATAATGTATAATAATTTAAAACGCACTAATTATGATGAGCGATGGATTAGAGAACAACTTAAGACTTATAATATTAGTAATGTGGAGGAAGTTTTTTATGCTGGATTGAATGATACAGCGATTTTATATATTTCAACAAAAACAAAGCAATGAAAGAGATACTAAAACCTACAAGAAGTTATCATTTAACTTAGAAGGTACACTTTGGATATATAACGAGCTTTAAATATCTATAAATAACTAAGTCAGTTTTTTATACCATCAAATAAAAAATGCAACGGCAGGACACAGAATCCTAATTACCATTGCATTTAAAAATATCTTTACTTTTCTATTTCGCCAATCTGTGAATTAAATTTTCATTTACTATCCGTATCCACTGTTGATTTAATTGATCACTCTTACCAAACCCCTGCATAAACTCAGATTGCAAGTTTAATGCTGAATCTTCCTCTTCAATTTGTTCGTGTATCAATGATAATCCACCTTCAGATACTGGCATAGTATATAGCCAACCTATTGTGCCCTGATCATTGTCTACCCTTGCCTGTTCTGCAACAGCATAAAGCATCTTAGTAGTTACTAACTCTGTAGCGTAATATTTTTCAAGTATTTCTTTAATATCTTTGAATTGATAATTTGTATAAGGCAATACATTTATCTCATAAGGAGCATCCTTATCGTCTAAATAGCTTATAACGTGTGTATAATGATTATACTCTCCTTCAGCCTGTAAACCGAAAAATGATGCCCATCCATCCAAATCTAAGTTAGAGAAATACGCTTGTATGTTCCTATAAATGGTGTGGTTATTAAATTCATGTGATATTTGCTCATTTAACAAATTTAATGTTGCTTTGGTTAAAAACATTTAATCGCCTACTTTCAATTAAATATATTCAATATATTCATAATAAGAACAAATATCAGATATACATTTATGAGATAATCCAATAGAACACTTTACCGCTCAAGATGGAAGAATACTATGCGAAAAACACAGCATGGGAGTAGAACCTTGTAGTAAAAGACTTAAAGATTATATAAAAATGAGTGAAAAAAAACGAATCAATTTAGCTTCCTTGGTAAACATCAATGTCGTGAAATGAATGAACCTTTCACGACATTTGTTGTTTCCTTATAACTAGCCTATACCCTCATAGTTGCCTTAACATATGTAAGTATATACTGTTTTGACTGCATAAAAGGTGTCTAATTGAGAATATATACTCATTTTATGCATCCTCCATCACTTTATACATGACATTATGAGAGGGTGTTTTATAGTAAAAAATTTAAGATTTTCTAAACAAAAAGAAGAAGTCGAATTTTTAAGCTCCATATTATTTCATACTTATTTTATTATTTTCCTTAATATTTTTTTTCTAATAGAAAACAATAATTCTTTTTCCTTAATAGAAAACTCTTCTTCTGTTATAATTCTCTCATTTAATAATTCTTTATATCCCCTAATCTCATTTGTACTTTTTGTTGTATCCTCTCTAATTCCAATAACATCACCCCAGTTACATTGTACTATGTCATTACCAGTCTTGCAAACGTACGTTCACATTTGCACCTATGGACTTTTATGTACCACCTCTCTACGTTATCATACTTTTACTTTTTTGAATATATGCTATAAGCCAATGTTACGCGTTGAATTTTATAAGCTGTAAGCCAATGATAAATGTTGTCGGTGTAATATCATTACATAAAAATTATATTGTATTGGTTTTATTTTTTATAATAAAATAATAATTATTTATTGGTCATCCATCCACCATTCCACGTATGCACCAATACAAAAGAGTATAAAATTATTTTTTTATCTGCCAGCAGTCCTATTAGCATTAAGATTGAGGATAAAAATAGTAATGCTAGTGTAATTATGAATACTAATTTAGTAATGTCCATATTCTTAGTTCTTCTTATATGTAAACAATTATAAGGGGGTTTATTTTTTAGGTAGTATATGTCTACTAGTTGC
>DHIM01000254.1:0-292 GCA_002403785.1 Clostridium sp. UBA4746 | reverse complement strand
GGTAGTATATGTCTACTAGTTGCATATTTCATTTTATATGGTATTTTAAAACTGATTGGATGTGATGGGTTGATTAATCTAATGGCACTAAGGTAATAGCTAATAGATTGATTTACATATTTTAATCTACAAAAATGACTAATCATAAAATTTAATAAAGATAATTTTGATGTGGGAAAAGAAAATTTTACGACAGAAGACATAAGAAAGCCTAGCATACACTAGGGTTTCTTATGTCTTTCTTATTACTTATTATAAATTCTTTTCGTAAGCCTCAACCATTTTTTTAACC
>DHIM01000037.1:8093-8287 GCA_002403785.1 Clostridium sp. UBA4746 | reverse complement strand
TAGGTGGAGTCGTATGTATAACATTGTTATTAAAATATAGAAAGAAAGCTTAGATTTATAATATATAGTGTGTGTTATATATATTGTATTTATTATTAGGGAGATGTTACGATGTTAAAAATAATAATTTTAATAGCGATTTTAATTATTATTATTACTGTTTTTATTGTGTGTTGGCATTTCTCTAATATAAG
>DHIM01000037.1:0-7881 GCA_002403785.1 Clostridium sp. UBA4746 | reverse complement strand
ATCCTAAGGTAGCAAAATATAATTATACCTACAATTATGGAGTAGAAAAAGGTGAAATACAAATAAAAGAATTCAATAATTTAGATAAATTAGAAGTATACTTGGATTCTCAATATGGTTACAGTATTCATGGCCTATTTTTTTCAAATAATAATTCAAAGAAAGCTATAATTTTGTGTCATGGGATAACTTGGAGTCTATATGGTTCTGTTAAGTATATGGATATGTTTTTAAAAAGAGGCTTCTCAGTTTTTATGTATGATCATAGAAATCACGGCCTAAGTGGTGGAATTGATACATCTTATGGTTATTATGAAAAATTTGATTTGAAAAAATGTACTGATTGGCTATTTGATAAATTAGGAAAAAATATAATAGTTGGTTTGCATGGTGAATCCATGGGTGCTGGCATAGCCCTTCAAAATATTGCTATAGACAACAGAATCAAGTTTTGCATAGAGGATTGTGGTTATTCTGATGTACAAGAGTTATTTCAGCACAGATTAGAGAAAGATTATAATATAAAAAAACTTCCTTTAGTAAAATTATCTGATAAAATAACAAAAATAAGGGTTGGATGGAGCTTCAAAGATGTATCCCCTATAACTTCACTACCTGAGGTAAAAATTCCAATATTGTTTATTCATGGCGCGAAGGATGACTATGTACCTACTTTTATGTGTAAGCAAATGTACTCAGTAAAGAAGGGTTACAAGGATATATATATTGCTCCAAATGCAGGCCATGCGCAAGCATATTTGGAAAACAAAATTGAATATGAAAAAAGAGTTGATCAATTTTTGAAAACTATTAATGTAATCTCATAAAAGGACATTAGGGTATAGATATTCAAGCTCCCACGAGGTGTATTGCTTGTGGGAGTGAGGTGAAAAATGAACTAAACATCTACTAACAATTGAAAAACTAAAATATGTTTCTAACGTGAAATAGTGATTTTTATAATATAGAAAGGTTGTGTTTTAATGTTTCAGGAACCACAAAATGAAAATAATTATTTGTACACAACTAATTATTCGAGTGATGAAGAAAGCTTATGCAAAATGGAAATAAAATGTCTCTTTAATAAACCACTTAATGAAAAATACTTGTTTTCTAATATTTATGTAGATCCATCTAGAAGTCCATTTATAAAAAAATGTATTTCTATAAAGTATATTGGAGAAACAATTGAACAAATTATTGATTTAATTGTTATGGACAATCTAACTTGCACAAATTATAAGGTTGCATATATTAATGCTACTAATGAAAATATAGGGTTTCATGAGAGGCGTAAGATTGAGTTTAAAATAGGGTTTAGTATCCTCGGAGAAGCTAAAATGAAAAACCCTGAAATTATTTTTGGAATAACAAAAGTAGAAAATAAATGGATGTTTGGTGAATGCGAGAGCAATACTTCTGACTGGTTATTACACAATAAAAAGCCTTTTTCTTATTCTAATGCATTAAAGGTTAATGTCTGTAGAGCATTGGTTAATATAGCAGTAGGAAATAATTTGAATTTTAGTGTTATAGATCCATGTTGTGGAATTGGAACTGTACTCATTGAGGCTATTTCAATGAGTATTAATATTAAAGGTTATGAAATAAACCCATACATTGGCGAAAATGCTAAAACAAACCTTCGCTATTTTGGATATGAAGATGTAATCACTATTGGTGACATGAATGATGTCCAAAATAAATATAATGTAGCCATTGTTGATCTTCCCTATGGCATATTTACTCAAATTACACCTGGTGAACAGTTGGCTATAATTAACAGTACCCGTAGAATAGCAGATAGAATGGTAATAATTACTTTTGATGATATGAAGCAGCAAATTACTTCAGTTGGTTTTCAAATAGAGGATAGATGTACTGTGTCTAAAGGAACCTTTAAAAGACACATTTTCATATGTAGTTAATATTGTAAAGTATACCCGGAAGAATAATGCATAATATTTTTCTCGATGCTAAATCTATTAATAGAAAGGGGTGTTTACATAGGTAATAAACTTAAGACTACTAATAAACAAATGGCTTCTTTAGGAATTAGGAAAAATGAAATAGGTGATTACGAGTATAAAAATCCAGATGAGAAAATTAACTCTAAATATAAATCTGTTAAGAAAGAGCCCAAGTGATTACTTGGATCTTTTTTCAATTTATAAAGCAAGAATACATATATATGGTATAATTTAATCATATAAAAGATTAAGCAATTTTAAAGTAAAATATATTTATGAATTGAATAACAGTAGCCTAGGCTATGAAAGGAAGAGTTGGATGTATATAGGTATTGATTTAGGAGGCACTAATATCGTAGCTGGTATTATTGATGAGAATTGTAACATAATACATGAAAAATCATGTGAAACAAGAGGGGAGAGACAGCCCCATGAGATAATTAATGACATGGTAGCTCTAGTTTTAAACATTTCAAAAGAAAATTGTATACAACTTAAAGATATAAAAGCAATAGGTATAGGTATTCCTGGACTCGCTGATAAAAATGGGAATGTAATATTCTGCGTAAATCTTGGATGGAAGAATGTACCTTTAGGAGAAATGTTACAAAATAAACTTCACAAACCAATTTATATAGATAATGATGCTACTGTGGCTGCCCTTGCCGAATATGAGAGTGGCTCCATGAAGAATTGTAAAAGCGGCATAATGCTAACATTAGGAACGGGTATTGGTGGTGGAATTATTTTAAATGGTGAAGTATATACTGGTTTCAATGGTGTAGGCTCGGAACTTGGACATACAGTCGTTGGTGAAAATTTCTATGATTGCAATTGTGGTAGAAACGGTTGCTTAGAAACATTTGCATCCTCCACTGCAATAATAAAATACACTAAGAAATTAATTGGCGAAATGAATGAGGCTACTACAATAATAGATAAAGTAGAAGGAAATATAAACAAGATAGATGCAAAAATAGTATTTGATTGTGCTAAGAAAGGAGATAAGATAGCAATTTTAGCAGTGAACAGATTAGTAAAGTATTTAGGTATTGGAATACTTAATATAGTAAATTTTATTGATCCAGAAATAATAGCATTAGGTGGCGGTGTTGCAGGGGCAGGTCAATATCTTTTGGATATGGTCATAAATGAGGTAAGGTTGAATAAATATTATGAGGAATTACCTATTGGTAAGATTGTTTTAGCTGAGCTAGGTAATAAAGCAGGCATAATTGGCGCAGCCATGGTTGCAAAACATGGTTATGTAAAATAAATATACGTTTGATTTGAAATAAAACTACTGAATCAAAATGCTGTGTTTCAATTATGTATATAAGGATATTATTTTATTAAATAGCTTACTATTAAAAAACAAGGCATTATGGTCTTGTTTTTTAATGTTTTATATTTTTTTACATAGCATAATTTTAGAATATAATAAAAACTTTATTTGAGGAGGGTGAATTAAAATGAGCAAAATTGCACTTATTACGGATAGTACTTCTGATGTTGATAAAGAAATGATTGAAAGATACGGTTTGAAGGTACTCCCCCTAAGAATAATATATAAAGACAGAGAATACATTGACAGAGTTACTATTACGCCTAAAGAAGTCTATGATAATTTTGCACGTGAAATTCCTTCAACATCATTACCTTCAATGAAAGATATGGAGGATATGTATTTAAATCTTGAGGAAGAAGGATATACTCAGGCAATTGCAGTTGTTATATCGGCTGGCATATCAGGCACATACAATACATTGAGATTAGTAAGTCAGAATCATCCATCCATAGAAACTTACGTTTTTGATTCTAAGTCTTTAACTATCGGTGAAGCAGCAATCGTTGAAGAATGTGGTGAAATGATACTATGTAAAAAAAGCTTTGATCAAATTGTAACCGCTCTTCCTGAAATACAGAGTAGAATTACTGTTTACTATGCAGTAGATACCCTTAAATATCTGACCAAAGGCGGAAGAGTTGGTAAAGTTTCTGGTGCTATAGGTGAAATTTTAAATATAAAACCGATAATATCCATAAATAAAGAGGGGGTATACTATACTTATGCTAAAACAAAGGGAAAAAGAAAAGCCATAAGTAAGCTTGTAGACATAGCAAGAGAAGCTCTCAAAATAAATCCTTGTAAAATTTGGGTTATGCATGGCGGTGCTTATGAGGAAGTTAGTAAATTTTATGACACTATTGCAAAGCTTCCAAACATTACAAGATTGTCATTTGGAGAAATCAGTCCAGTTGCGGGAGTTCATACAGGCCCTGGCTTACTAGGAATTATTATAGTTAAAGACTTAATTCCTAAAAATTTAAAAACACATATTAATTAATAATAATATAATTTAAAAACAGAACTAACTAAGGAGTGGTAATAATGAAAATTCAAGAAATAATGTCAGGAGATTTTTCTGCATACCCTGAAGAAACACAAATTGTTATGAAGGAATACACTGAAAGACTAAGAGAAAATATAAAAGAGGAATTAATAAAAGATATATCATATAAAATGCTTAAGGATATAGATAAAAGCAAGGATTATTTCATGAATGTCTTAATTGATATTTTAGATAATGGGTATAAAGGTTTTAGTAAGTTGTCTACTCAGTCTCTTGTAGATACTTATTTAGAAAGAAAAAATGAAGAAGACTTTTTTCTTTTATTAGAAAAAGTCAATCAACAAATCTAATATCTAATAGATATTTCTCCAAATAAAGTTGTGTTTTTGTTTTGGCTCCAAGTAGCTTCAATTATAAGATTTACTTTTAATCCCGTTTTATAATTAAATGAAATCTCTTTATCATGTAACACTTGCCTATTTTCGTAAACAATTAAATTATTTTTTGCTCTATCTCTAATTATAATTTCCCAATTGCCATTTTGAGGTTGAAGAATCTTAGCCGTAATAATTAAGCTAGACCAAAAAGTATTACTTACCCCAGTTTGATAGAAGCCTTTCCCGTTATGGATATTTATTTCAAAACTTTGCTTAATATTGCGACTACTGCTTGTAACCGCTACTTCCCTCCATTCTATGTTTTTATTTTTTACATCAGTTATTACACTTTTCATACACACTCTCCTTTTTTAATATTACAAAAATATAATATTGATAACGAATACAATGATTATATAGAATAAGTTCATTATATTTTAGTATACGCAATTGCATAAAAATTGTTATTATTTAACTGAATAAATTATATACTATTTATAATTTACATATATAGTACGTTATGAAGGTTATTATTTAAATAAATTACTATGTAATTATAATTTCATTTGATTAGTTTTTAGTAATAATTTTCATAATGTTTAATTTATTATTTTCTAAGAATTAAATCGTAAAGAATGATATAATTGTATTTTGCATTATATATTGAAATTTACGATTAAATCAAAAGAAGGTGGACGTAATTAAGTATAATAATTATTTACCTATTAGTAAGAAAGACATTATAGATAGAGGTTGGAGTGAATTAGATTTTATTATAATTACTGGTGATGCATATGTAGATCATCACAGTTTTGGAACTGCTATCATTTCAAGGGTTCTAGAAAATGAAGGATATAAAATAGGAATAATAGCTCAACCTAATTGGAAGGGTATTGAAGACTTCGAAAAACTAGGCAAACCACGACTTGGATTCTTAGTTAATTCGGGGAATATGGATTCTATGGTCAATCATTATACAGTAAGTAAAAAAATAAGAGATAAAGATATGTATTCTCCAGGTGCAAAGATGGGCTTAAGACCCGACAGAGCAACAATTGTTTATTGCAACAGAATAAGGGAAGCATATAAAAATGTTCCTATTATTATTGGAGGCATAGAGGCAAGTTTACGTAGATTTGCACATTATGACTACTGGAGTGATAAGGTTAGAAAATCTATGTTAATTGATAGTGGGGCAGACCTATTGATATATGGCATGGGTGAAAAACAAGTCATTAATATTGCTAAACTATTAAACCAAGGTGTAGATATAAAATCTATTACACAGGTACTTGGTACATGTTATGTGACAGAGGATGTAGAGAATATAGGTGACTACATTGAAATAGCATCATATAAAGAAGTCTGTAGAGATATACATAAATATTCACAAGCTTTCAAAATACAATATGATGAACAAGATCCTATTAGGGGTAGTGGTATAGTTCAAAAACATACAAATAAGTATCTTGTACAAAACAAACCAGAAATGCCCCTTACTAGAAAGGAATTAGATCAAGTTTATAATTTGCCATATCAGAAAAATTATCATCCTAGTTATGAAGAACTAGGTGGCGTGCCTGCTATAGAGGAAGTTAAATTCAGTTTAGTTAGTTCAAGAGGTTGTTTTGGTAGCTGTGCCTTTTGCGCTATAACTTTTCATCAAGGCAGAATTGTTCAAAGTAGAAGCGAAAGCTCAATATTGGGTGAGGCAATTGGGATTACAAAGCTAGCGGATTTTAAAGGCTACATTCACGATGTAGGAGGTCCTACCGCTAATTTCAGACAGCCTGCCTGTGAAAAACAATTAAAAGTAGGAACCTGTAAAGATAGACAATGTTTACATCCTAGCCCATGCAAGAATTTAAATGTTGATCACATGGAGTATTTAAGATTACTTAGAAAATTAAGAGAATTACCTAATGTTAAAAAAGTCTTTGTGCGTTCAGGTTTGCGTTATGATTATATTATGGCAGATAAAAATGACACCTTCTTAAATGAATTAATTAAGCACCATGTTAGTGGTCAGTTAAAAGTTGCACCAGAGCATGTTTCTCATAAAGTTTTGCACCATATGGGTAAACCAGCAGGAAAAACTTATAATAAGTTTATGGAAAAGTTTTATAGCGCTACTAAAAAAATAGAGAAGAAGCAATACATAATTCCTTATTTTATGTCTAGTCACCCGGGTAGCACATTAGTTTCAGCAATTGAACTAGCAGAATATCTTAGAGATATTAATTATCAACCTGAACAGGTGCAAGATTTTTATCCAACCCCAGGAACACTATCAACAACTATGTTTTATACAGGACTTGATCCTATTACACTTGAGAAAGTTCATATACCTAAAACTAAAAATGAAAAAGCCATGCAAAGGGCATTGCTTCAATATAAAGACCCTATGAAATACGATTTGGTGTATTCAGCACTTATAGAAGCAAATAGGGAAGATTTAATTGGTTACGGGCCTAAATGTTTAATAAAGCCAAGGGGAACAAAGAATAAAGAACACTTCAGCAACACAAATGGGAAACCAAAAGCGACAAAAGAAAAAGATAACACTAATGGTGACCCTATGCATAGAAACTTTAAGGATAAAATCAAACCTACAGTTACTCAAAGTAAGAAAAAGAATGGAACTAGAAGTGATAATAAAAATAAATCAAAGACCAAAAAAAGGCAATAGTGTTTTTGAAAAATACCTACAACCATTTTGTGAATGTAGGTATTTTTATTTTTTATAAATCAATTTTAATTATTTTAACTATACTTTCTTCTTCTACTAATTCACTTTTGCTAAAACCCTTTCTAAAATATCTAATTTGCTTATATTTAACTTTGTTCATTACAAAGTCTAAAACATCAATTCTGTCGCCTTTGTAAATAAATGCTTTTTTATTACCTTTTAAGTATATATGTACTTCCATAATTTATTAGCTGCTATGCGGCCACTCCTTTCTCATTATTTTTTTTATTATTTTTATTATAATGCCAGTATCTAATTTTATCAAGATGTAAACATGAAAAAATTAATAATAGTTGACTAATTAGTTAATAATAGTTAACCAATTGGTTAATAATGAATATAATATAAATAAAACAAACAATCCAGATATTTTTCTATTTAAAATCTAATATATATTTACTTCTAAAAGGGGATATGCCAATGGTTTGTAA
>DHIM01000088.1 GCA_002403785.1 Clostridium sp. UBA4746 | reverse complement strand
ATATTAAGATAGTCTTAACACTGTACGTTGGTGACAAAATAATTTATAATTACTTTATACTCTAAATAACTAAAACAATAAATACTAGGAGGTGCCGAATAATGATTAAGTTATTAGAAATAATAAATAAGGCAAAAAAAGAACATAACTTAAGTAAACAAGAAATTATCTCTCTATTAAATTGCAATGATATAAACCAAGAACTATTCAGCGCGGCTGATGAAGTCCGAAAAAAATACGTAAGTGATGAAGTTCAACTTAGAGGTCTTATAGAATTTACTAATATATGCAAAAATAATTGTCTTTACTGCGGACTCAGACGGGATAATAAAAATTTAGTTAAATATAGGTTAACAGTAGAACAAATTTTAGATTTCGCCACTAAAGCTAAGTCTTTTGGCTATAAAACCATAGTACTTCAAGGTGGTGAAGATGATTATTATACAAGCGATATAATAATCAAAATAATAAAAGGTATAAAAGCTTTAGATTTAGCTCTAACTTTAAGTATAGGTGAAAAAACTTATGATGAATATAAAGCTTATAGAGACGCTGGCGCTGATAGATATCTTCTAAGAATTGAAACGACTGATAAAAAATTATATGAACATTTAGATCCAGGCATGAGCCACAAAAACAGACTAGATTGTTTGAAAAATTTAAAAGAATTAGGATACGAAGTTGGTACAGGTGTTATGGTTGGTCTCCCAAACCAAACTATAGAATCATATGCAAATGACATATTATTTTTCAAAGAAATAAATGCTGACATGTTAGGCATCGGACCTTTTATTCCTAATGAAGATACACCACTCGCGAGCGTTAAGGGAAATGAATTAACAATGGCCCTTAAAGTTATGGCTATAACGCGGTTGCTCCTACCCGACATCAACATCCCTGCAACAACAGCCATGGAATCCCTAAATGTAAATGGACGCTTAATGGCTCTGCAAAGTGGTGCTAATGTAGTTATGCCTAATGTTACAGAAGGTGAATATAGAAAATATTATGCATTATATCCAGGTAAAATATGTACTGGTGATACTCCCGCTCATTGCCGCGGATGCATAACAGGTAAGATTAATAGCATTGGAAGAACAGTTTCGACCAACTATGGATTTAGAGGAAATAAAAATACTAAATAATCTTACAACTAAAAAAAGAGCCCTAAGGGCTCTTTTTTAACGAAATGTATGTTTTGCTTCTTTAATCGGTTTATTATTAACTGGTTCACCTTCAGCATCCTTAATTCCAGGCTTATTATGTTTCTTATTTAGATCATGTTGTATATTCATTTTTGTAGCTTTATTTGGCATTAAAAACTCCCCCTTTCTAGGATTATATTATCCTAGAAAGCTAGTTTTTATTCTATACTTTTGACATTTGAAGTTTCTATGGTATTAAGAAATTTATTTGTTCTGCTATATCTTGTATATTTCTTATTCATTTAATAAAACACTATATTAGTGTATAAAGTTCATAAGTATTTTCTTTTCAATTTCTGGTGCTTTAATATTTGCTTTTCCATTTTCTACTAATTTCATAAGCCATGCCATGTTTTTCCCAAGTACCCTCATAATTTGTACACCCTCTTTATCTTGTAAAACTTCCCCTGGGCTTGTACCATGAATAACATTCCAATAATTTGAAGTTGGAACTAGCATTTCTGAATAATTGATATAATTGTTTAGCTGATTAAATGTTGGAATTCCACCTGTTCGCCTTACAGCAACAACAGATGCACCTACCTTATGTCTTAGCATTCCACCATTATTACCCGCAACAAAGAACGCTCTATCTAGGAATGATTTCATAGTGCCTCCCATTGACGCATAATGTACAGGAGACCCTAAAATTATTCCATCTGCACCTTTCATTTTTTGTATCCATTCATTAACATCATCACCTGGAAGCACACATTTTTCATCTTTGTTTTTTGCACATTGATAACAGGCGGTACATCCTCTAATTGCCTTGTTACCTACATGAATAATTTCTGTTTCTATTCCTTCTTTTTCAAGCTCATTCATAACCATTTTTATTGCATGATAAGTATTTCCTTCTTTATTGGGACTTCCGTTAAAAGCTACAACTTTCATTTATAAAGCCTCCTCGTATGTATACTATTATATTTATTAAAATAAATTTATTATATTATTTTGTTATAATTTTTTATATAAATTAACCTCTGAATTGCATTCTTGTAAATCTACGAATTTCGGAACAATAGAAGTAAAATGTTTAGAATCATTATGAATCTTAATTATATCTTGGCTTTCCCATTCTTCTATGAATGTTAATACACTGCAATTGTTAGCATCTTGATATAAATTGTAGGATATATTTCCTTTTTCTTTTCTACTTTCGTTAATAAGTTTCTCTGCCAAAGCTTTAAATTCTTCTACTTTTCCCTGCTTTATTGAATTTTTTGCAACTATAGTAATCATATGATCTCTCCTTTTTTATAACTTACTTAATTAAGCATCAATAACTTACACTATACAATGATAAGGCAACTTAAAATTTCTATAAAGATGCTATCACATTATAAACTCCATCTTCATTATTGCTCTCTGCAATAAAGTTAGCATGTTTTTTTACATCATCTGGAGCGTTCTTCATTGCAAAACTATAATGTGCTGCACTAAACATAGTCAAATCATTATAATAATCTCCGAAAACCATTGTGCTCTTTTTATTTATTTGGAATTTTTCTTGAAGTATTTTTATTGCATTCCCTTTACTTATGCCCTTATTCATTATGTCTATCCACTTGTCACCAGATACAACAAATTCAAGCTTACTATCTAATTTTTCCTTTAAATAATCTACCATTGATGAACTTCCCCCCCCCGCCATATAATAAGTAATCTTGTATATTGGACTTTTTATTTCACTAAATGAGTTTACTACTACTACAGGCACCTCAACAAATGTAAATTCATGTAACATGTCTTCTGATGGATTAACTATATATGCCTCATTTTCTCCAGCTAGAAATAATTCTTCTCTTAAGTTCGGATTTAAATTTATTACATATTCTATTTCTTCTTTAGCAATACTGTTTGAATATAGAGTCTTTCCCTTGTTATTGTACTTAACAAGAGCTCCATTATGAGCAATAAATATCATATCTGTATTTACCTTTTTAAAATTTTTGCTCAGTTGAGAATAAAATCTTCCACTTGCAGCTGCGAATTGTATATCTTTCTCATTAAGAACATGTATTAAATCAAATAGTTTTTCATTTATTTTTCCCTTATCATTTAATAAGGTACCGTCCATATCAGTTGCAATGAGTTTTATAATAAATATTTCCCCCTTCGTAATGTTTAATAGGGATATTTAACACTAACCTTTTATTAGTAAAAATGAGCTATAAACGAACAACTGTCCATTTATGACTCATAAATATTTTTAAATTTTTCTTTTTAATATATTTTTATTATATCATCACTTTGCATATGTTATTTGTGAATTCTACCGGATCATTAATCGGTAGTCCTTCAATAAGTAGCGCTTGATTATATAATATATTAGTATATAAATTTAACTTATCTTTGTCTTTTTCAAAAGATTCTTTAAGTACTTTAAACATATCATTATTTATATTTATTTCTAAAACCTTGTCTGCTTTTACATTTTCGTTGTTAGGCATAGAATTTAATGTTTTTTCCATTTCTATTGTAAGGTCACCATCATTAGATAAACATACTGGGTAATTTTTAAGTCGCTTTGATGCGCGAACATCCTTAACCTTACCTGACAAAACAGTTTTCATATGCTCAAATAATTCTTTATTTTCTTTATCTTCAGTGCTTGATGGTTTTTCTTTTTCTTCGGTTTCAATACCTAAGTCACCACTTGATACGGATTTAAATTCCTTTTCTTTATATTTCATTATCATTTTCACAGCGAATTCATCTACCTCATCTGTGAAATATAAAATTTCAAATCCTTTATCTGATACCATTTCAATCTGTGGCAATTTCTCTATTCTTTCATTTGATTCTCCAGAGGCATAATAAATATATTTTTGTTCTTCTGGCATTCTAGAAACATACTCATCTAAAGTAACATTCTTTTTCTCCTTTGAAGAATAAAACATTAATAAATCTTGCAAAGTATCTTTATTACTTCCAAAATCAGAATAAATTCCATATTTTAATTGTCTTCCAAAGGATTTATAAAATACTTCATACTTTTCTCTTTCATTTTTAAGTAAATTATCTAACTCATTCTTAATTTTAGTTTTAATATTTTTAGCAATAAGTTGAAGTTGCCTATCATGTTGTAATACCTCTCTAGATATATTAAGTGATAAGTCTTCTGAATCAACTATTCCTTTTACAAAACTAAAATAGTCAGGCAATAAATCTGCGCACTTCTCCATAATTAAGACGCCACTTGAATATAACTCTAATCCTTTTTCATATTCTTTTGTATAGAAATCATAAGGCGTTTTTTCTGGAATAAACAAAATTGAATTATAACTTATAGAACCATCAACACTGATATGAATATGTTTTGCTGGTTTGTCAAAGCCATAATGTTTTTCAGCATAAAAATTGTCATAATCTTTGTCCGTAAGTTCACTTTTATTCTTTCTCCATATAGGAACCATACTGTTTACAGTCTTTTCCTCGACGAAGTCCTCGTAGTCTGTTTCACTACCTTCTTTAAGTCTTGATTGACTTACGTTCATTTTAATTGGGTACCTAATGAAATCTGAGTATTTCTTTATAATAGATTTTAGTCCGTTTTCATCAAGAAATTCATCAAAATTATCATCTTCTGTATTCTCTTTTATTTTTAAGGTGATTTCAGTACCAACAGCATCTTTTACGCAAGGTTCTATGGTATAACCCTCTGCACCAGTAGATTCCCATTTATATGCTTTATCGCTACCAAAAACTTTACTTATAACAGTAATATTATCAGCTACCATAAATGCAGAATAAAATCCCACTCCAAATTGTCCAATTATATCATACCCATCTTTTATTTCATTCTCTTTTTTAAATGCTAAAGATCCACTTTTAGCTATAACTCCTAAGTTATCACTAAGCTCCTCTTCTGTCATTCCTATACCTGTATCAGAAATTTTCACTATTCTATTTTTCTTGTCGCTCGCTATTGTAATGTAGTAATTATCTTTTTCAAAATTCAATGAATCATCTGCTAGTGTCTTGTAATAAATTTTATCAATAGCATCACTTGCATTTGAGATAAGTTCTCTTAAAAAAATATCTCTATGTGTATATATTGAATTTACCATCATATCGAGAATTCTCTTAGACTCTGTTTTAAACTGCTTTTTTTCCAATTTAAATTTCCCCTTTCGTATCAATTGTATTTTTTATTTTGTTAGCACTCTATGTTATTGAGTGCTAATTATAGTTATAACGTACACCTTTTTTTATGATTTGTCAATGTACGTAATATAGTATACACATACTTTTTCATGATTATAGAAATTATTTTTATGTTGAATAAACTTATAT
>DHIM01000185.1:1244-6657 GCA_002403785.1 Clostridium sp. UBA4746 | reverse complement strand
CTTCACGCAGAGCATGGTGGTGGTAATAACTCCACCTTTGTTACACATGTAATAACATCTTCTGGTTCCGATACTTATTCAGTAATGGCTGCCGCGCTTGGTTCATTAAAAGGTCCAAGACATGGTGGGGCAAACATAAAAGTTATGCAAATGTTTGAAGATATGAAAGAAAATGTTAATAACTGGAAAGATGACAAAGAACTTGAAGAATATTTATCAAAAATACTTACTAAGAAAGCTTTTGATAAATCTGGCCTAATTTACGGAATGGGTCATGCAGTTTATTCTATATCTGACCCAAGAGCTGTTCTTTTAAAAAAGTATGTTAAGAGACTTGCTAAGGAAAAAGGTTTAGAAGATGAATACAACCTTTATGCAAAAGTAGAAGAACTAGCGCCTATTGTAATTGGCAAAGTACGAAAGATTTACAAAGGCGTTAGTGCTAACGTAGACTTCTACTCAGGCTTTGTATACAGAATGCTTGGTATACCAGATGAAATGTACACTCCTCTCTTTGCTATAGCAAGAATATCTGGTTGGAGTGCTCACAGACTAGAGGAAATAATAAACAATGGTAAAATCATTAGACCTGCTTATAAATGTGTCGCAGGTAGTGGTACTTACGTTCCATTAAGTGCTAGATAATTATAGTAAAAAGACAACTATGCATACGGCAAATTATAGCATATATTAAAATGTATTTACTTAACATTCGCCTGCACCTAATTCCACTTGGACAAAGTGTTTGGCGAGTTTTATTATAATTGTGTTATTTACTAGCTTGTCTTTTATAGACAAACTAGTTTTATATTTCAGCATCAATTCGAGTATTAAAGAATTTTACATTTTCAAAATATTAGAATTACTCAATAGAATTTTCTGTTTCGAGTTCATTTTCAAGACATGCAGGAAGAATCTAATACCTCTTATTTTTCAACTATACCGCTCACCGCTGCTAGGATTTTTTCTATTACTTCTTCCAAAGTTAAGTAGGATGTATCAATAACTAAATCATAATTACTATCCTTATCTATATTTACATTATAAATATCATTAAATCTAGTTACCTCTAATCTTCTTCTTTCAATTATCCTATCCCTGGCCTCTTGTTTCGAAGTGTAATTCTCCGACTTTCCTCTCTTACTTTCCATTGCCCGATCTACTGCAATATCTATTTCTACTTTTAGATAGATTTTAAAAGAATCAGGTATAAAATACCATGCGAGTCTAGCATCGAAGATAAAGTTTTCTTGTTTTCTTCCAATTTCCATAGTTTTATTGTCAACTTCATGATCTAAATTATTGTGGAACATATAATCATTGTATTCCATAATAGACATACCTTTTTCTACTGCTAACTTTCTTTGTAATTCACCCACACTAAAATAAGTATAATCTATTGCTTCACTTATAGCCTTAGCAACACAGCTCTTACCAGAATATAGGCCTCCTGTTATAGTTATTTTCATTTCACCATCATCTCCTATGCTAAAAAAAAATTCAAACACATAATCCATAAAGTTATAATACCAATTATACTTCATAAGTATAATTCTTAACACTTATGCCTAGTCACAAATAAACTACATTCTTCATATTATGTATAATAATAATTATAACATAAATTTCCAAAATATGGTTTAGAATATATAATAATCTGTGTTATAAAAAAAACTACCCAAATACAATTGATGTATTTTGATAGTTGTCTTTTTCTACCTAAAGTTTATTTTGTAGCATTAGCAATTATGTTATTAGCATAATTTAAGACTTGTTTCTTTTGTTCTAAAGATTGATTTTTAACATCATCTAATTTGTTTAAAATCGCATTTGCTTGTTCCTTTTGAGTTGAATTCATATATGAAGTGGCACTTTGTATTTTTTGCCTTGCCGCATCTAATTGACTATTTACCTCTTCATTGCTTAAAGAATCCAAATTACCAGTTGATGCGCCTTTAAAACCAACGGTTCCTACTAATTTATCATTTTCAATTATAAGACTGTTTATAGAAATTGGGAGTACATCTGTTTTAATTTTTATTAGGTTATCCGCAACATAAAAATTATTGTTACTTTGTTTTGATATTAGTGCCAATACCAATTTTTTAGGTAATGAAACCTTGCCTAATTTAAAATTGTCAGGATTATATGTAATTTCACCATCAGAAAGACCCAATTTTCCCGAAGATGAAAATAATAAATCAATATTCTTGTAACTAAAAGGTGCTTCGATCAAAATTTCATCATTTGATATTTTTGTATTAACTTCCTTAAGGGTTATATCTCCCCTGCTTATAGGTGCTTTTAAGTATAGGTTAATTGCCCCATTAATGTCCGCTTGAGTTATTTCAAATTGTCCAACATTCATAAGTATCTGATTTCTAAGTTTCTGTAAAACATTTGTGGATGCTGTTTTGTCAACCACTGCTTCACCATTATATGATATCATGTATACAAAAGTTGCTAGTGCCACTAATAAAATTATTGGTACTAATATTAATTTGTTTTTTTTAGTTCTAGCCATATTCTCCCCCTCTATTCCTGTACTTAATATATTACCACAATTATTATGACTTAGAACTTCAAATCAAACAATTTACAAACAATTTCTATATTAGCTCCTTAAGCGTTAATTTTCCTTTAGCTTTTTATTTTTCGACACGCTATCTCCCCTTTTGCATTATTATTTACATAATACCATATTTACCATATTTTCAAAGTCTAAATTATGCAGTTCACAAATGGTTTATCTGTATTTATAAATAAATATGGTCATATTATCCTAATATAGAAAATTGCGGACCAAGCCTTTATTATGGTATTATATATCTAATAAAGTAACCATCTAGGAGGGTATTATGGATACACAAAAAACACCTTATGTTAATCGAAAAAAACATTACGATAATCTATTAAAAAAACAAAATGGTGCCATAGGTTTTATAAGCCTACTAAGATTAATAGTCTTTGTTAGTGGACTCGGCTTTACAATCTTCTTTTATTTACAAACTGCTTATTATTTAAGCCTTTTTTTATTAATTATCACTATTATCACATTCTTATCTTTGGCAATTAAGCATAACAAGATAAAACACAATAAAATTAGATGTTTAGTTTTATGTAAAATTAATGAAAATAGTCTAAAACGAATCGATAACAATTGGAAAGATTTTTCTGATAGTGGTAAAGATTTTAGTGATGAAGATCACAGTTACTCAAAAGACCTAGATATATTTGGTGAAAACTCCCTTTTTCAATGGATAAACACCTGCATAACTTATCTCGGTAGACAAAAATTGAAAGATGCTCTCTCGAAACCTCAATATAACATTGAAGAAATACATAAAAGACAGGAGGCTATAAAAGAGCTGGCAGGGAATATTGGTTGGACACAAAGATTTGCGGCGGAAGCAATCCTTAGTGAGAACAAAAATCACAACCCAGATGCTTTACTTAAATGGGTAGATGATAAAAATGAGTTTTTCTTAAAACCTTTAGTAATAACTATAATAAGATTATTGCCAATTATAACTATTTCCCTTTTGCTGTTATCTTTTATTTTTTCACAGATATCATATAGGATATTCCTTATAGGCATTGTACTCCAGATAATACTGCTTTTATTAGGATATAAAGAAGTAAGTAGAAATTTAGATACTGTATACCAATATAAAGATACAATTCTTATATATAATAACCTACTTAAACATATAGAAAAAAAGAAATTCAGCTCAGAGTATTTAATAAAATTAAAAGAAAAACTTGTGAACAAGGATGGAATGAAAGCTTCTTTTCAGATTAAGAAATTAGTAAATCTAGTAACCGTGATATCTGATAGGAAAAATATTTATTACTTTCCTATAAATGTACTTGCACTTTGGGATTATCAATGTTTAATTAATCTTCAGCGCTTTAAAAAAGCCAGTGGTTCATCCTTGGCAACTTGGGTAGAGGTTATAGGTGAAATAGAAGCCTTAAATAGTTTATCAACCATAGCCTATGAACACCACGATTGGACAATGCCAAAATTCCAGGAAGGATCCCCTATTTTCATTGCTAAGAATCTTGGCCATCCATTACTTGGAAACAGCCGAGTATATAATGATATCCACATAGAAAGATCACAAAATGTTCTTTTAATAACAGGTTCTAATATGTCTGGTAAAAGTACACTTCTTCGTACTACAGGCATTAATTTGGTATTAGCTTATGCTGGTGCTCCTGTATGCTCAGAAAGTTTTAGATGTTCAATAATGGATATTTATACCTGCATGAGAACAAGTGATAATCTAGAAAAAAATATTTCTTCCTTCTATGCAGAACTATTAAGAATAAAAAAGCTTGTAACTGCTACGGAAGATAAAACCCCAATATTCTTCTTATTAGATGAAATCTTTAAAGGAACTAACTCAATAGATAGACATACTGGTGCTAAGATACTTGTCTCCAAGCTCAGTACTGAAAACGCGTTAGGCTTTGTATCCACCCATGACTTGGAACTAGGTGACATAGAAAATACAAATAAAAGAGTTAAAAATTATCATCTTAGAGAATATTACAAAGATGATAAATTATACTTTGATTATAAATTAAGATCGGGTGTATCTACCACTAGAAATGCATTATACTTAATGAAAATGGCAGGTCTTGATATTCCACCCGATATTGAAATCCCTAAATAAGACTAATGTTTCTATGTAATGAAAAAGCTATCAAAATACACACTCATGTATTTTGATAGCTTTTTCAATTTGTTTAATTTGTGTTTTATAGCCCAAAAGACTGTTTTAATTGTCTAATACTTTCCCCATCTACGTTTGTAAATAATACAATTTTAACTCTCTCCTTGCTATCAGAATCCATCTTACTATAAATAGATTTAATAGTAGCTTGATCTGGCGATGAATTATAGGAAGGATTAGACATTAGTTTACCCACAGTTGAAATCATTATTGATATCATCTGCTTTTCTTTTGAGGAATCCACTTGAGAATACGCATCTTTTAGCTCATCATGTACCTTGGTTAATGCAAGGCGCTTATTCGCCGCTTGTACCTGAGAGTCCTGAGTATTTTTCTCTTTTTCCTGCGAAGCCAGTCTAGACTTTTCGACTTCTGCTCTTATTATCTTTAATTCTTTATTTTCTTTTATTGGTTTACCTTTTGTTTTCTCCTCTACACTCTTCTTATCAATATTATCAAATAACACTTTCATATTCAGCGTAGTAGCTGTACCTAATATTTTATTATCTGTAATTTTAAAAATATTTATCTTAAAAGGAAATACTTTTGGATTAATTTTTATTAGATTATCCTCAGCATAAAAATTTTTATTATTAAGCTTTGAGATTTGAGAAACTAAAAGGCTTTTAGGTAATGGAAGATTGCCTATTTTAAAATTATCAGCAACATAT
>DHIM01000185.1:436-1056 GCA_002403785.1 Clostridium sp. UBA4746 | reverse complement strand
TTTTAAAATTATCAGCAACATATGAAATTGTACCATTAGAGAAGTTTACTTTCCCTCGAGAAGAAAATACTAAATCAAGTTTTTTATAACTTATAGGTACCTTAATTAAAACCTCATCTGCAAGCATTTTAATGTTAACTCCTTTAATAGTCATATCTTCCTTACTTTTAGGACTTTTAAAATATAAATTACATATCTCATCTATATCCTTTTGAGTTAACTGGAATGCTCCACCTTTTGCCTGTATATTCTTAAGTTTATTTATGACCTCTATTGAATTAGTTTTCTTAAGAGTTATTCCATCATTATACAATATGATAGATGCAAAAACTGCAAGTGTTCCTAATAAAATAATCATTGACCATATAAACTTATACTTGTTTAATCCTTTATTTTTCTTTAATCCTTTATTTTTTTCCATATTACCTCCTTTTTGCTTAATAATTATATATTACCACAGTTAACATTTTTTAAAATTTTACATTAGATTATTCACAAAGAGTTTATTATTATTTGCATGTTTTTAACTTTAATTTTTAGTTTATTTTTTTCCACATTTTTTTATGTTGTAAATATTCTTATCCACAATTATTGATTTTTCTGTGATTTTATTTATTTTA
>DHIM01000185.1:0-293 GCA_002403785.1 Clostridium sp. UBA4746 | reverse complement strand
TGTGATTTTATTTATTTTAATTTCTGGGATTTTCATGTAATTCAATTACCATAACCATTTTTAATTAGCATCCCAACCATGTATAAATTTTAGCATTTTCCCTATGTTTCAATAGGTTTTTAATCTGGATTTTGAGCAAAATAATATTATAGTAATATCGTGAAAGGAGAAATGTTATGAAATTTAATTTGATATTTAAAAATTTTATTATACTGATTTCTATAACTACTTTTTTAAAGGGTTCTTTCTTTATCGATTTTGCTAGCAAAAGCAAAGACTATAAAGATAAATAT
>DHIM01000302.1 GCA_002403785.1 Clostridium sp. UBA4746 | reverse complement strand
CATAAGTTAGTTAACACTATCTTATTTCAGCTGATTTTCACAATAATACTTTGATTATGGTTTAATTCGATATACTTGTCAATATATCTTCTTAATATAAAATAATAATAAGTATATGTCGCCATCATTCATAATATGTTTTCAATCTGTTCAAAATTATTCTACTCAAAATGCATGATTAAAAAAATTAAAGAACACTAGAATAACACTATAATTAATATTCTACAGTGTTATTCTGATGTTCTTTCTTTAAATATTTTATTAATATCTAAGTTAGCTGTATCTCGAATATTTTAGGCCATTGTTTTCCCGTTACAAAAATATGATTATTATCTTTATCATACGTTATACCATTAAGTGTACCTAGACTTTTATATTCCTTAGGACTTAACAATCCTTTAAGATCAATCCATCCAATTACTTCACCACTATGAGGACAAATCCTAGCAATTTTATCACTTTTCCATACATTAGCATATATTTCTCCTTTTATAAACTCCAATTCATTCAATCTTGTAACAGCCCTAAATCCATCATGAACTTTAATACTATACACTTTTTTAAAGTTTATGGGGTTTAAAAAATATATTTCATCTGTGCCATCACTCATAATTAGGTGCTCATGATTGTGAGTGATTCCCCAACCCTCTGTATTATAATAAAATTTATTAATTATTTTAAAACTATCTTTGTCATAAATGAAACCCATATTAGATTTCCAAGTTAACTGAAAAACCTTATTATTATAGAGTGTAATTCCCTCACCAAAATGTTTTTCATCTAGCTTGTGTAATTTCAAAATTTCATTTGTTTGTAAATTTACTTTACGTAATGTTGACCCATTGAATCCACCCGTACTTTCATATAGAAACCCAGCTTCATATACTAGCCCCTGAGTAAAAGCATTAACGTCATGTGGATAAGTGTTAATAATATTGTAGGAATATTTTGGTATACAATTGAAATATATCATAACTCTCACTTCCCTACATAATACATATTTTTGATTATTATATGTATATTCCAACAGTTTTGTTAATGTAAACATAAATTAGCGCATAATAATACTGCATTATAGATAATCTGTGCTTAATATTAAAAATTACGAAGCTTAATACTGACTTCTTACCCTAGAAATTCAGGAGTCTGTACTTTGTCTGATCTTATTGCTTTTTTCATTATAGTAAGATCTACAGTTTGATTCTCCTTATTAAATGAACAAGGATATTTGGTACCGCATTGATTACATTCTATAAATTCCTTGAAGCAAGTCTGTTCTCTATTGTCAAATAAAAATGGGAGGTTTTCTAATTCTTCATCATTTACATTTACTGTGTCTATTTTATAGGTATAGAGATAAGTAGCTTCATGTTTCACTTCAAAGTTTTTACTATTACATTTTGGGCATACTAATGATTCACTTATTTTCAATTTATAACTTCCTCTCCATTATAATGTATAATTAATATCTGTTCACTTTCCTTTTATATTACCTTTATAGGCTTAGAGTTCTATAGTGTTTTTATTCATTAAATGATAAACTAGTTATAAGAATTTTTTTAATAAAAAAGTAAAGTTCTATCTTTAAAAGATTTTTGTATAGGAAATATTGTGTTTTTATACCTATATGAATTCAAATCTATCTGTAAAGATAATATTGGGGGTTAAACTTTGATTAATACTAAAAAACAAATAAATGCAACTATTCTACAATCAGAGGATTTATTTAAAGATATGTTTGTTCCTATAAATAAACGACAGGGGTTTATTAGATCAAAATCGCCTAATATACCTATTTATTTTTATAGATATATTGGTATTTGGGAGAATAAAGAAGTTTATTATGATGATTTAGACAAACTAAATACCAAGCTTACTTCACTAAACGACTTATACTTAAACTTTAACTCTTGTATACCAATTAAAATTTTATCCACTGCAATAACAGAAGTTCCTTGGAATGGCTTTCTTAGTACAAGTCCACTTAAAAGGAATGCTTTAATTAGTATTATTAGAAATAAAGGTCTACTACCAAATCTTAAAGATAACTTTTATAATGATTATATAGAAAATGCTTTAGATAAAACCCTAGAGCTTTATCTAGCAAATGAACCTACTATTACGGAAACTGTAATCAAGAATTTTGCTATTAAATTTTTAGGCTGGATTAGCGAATTTGCTCCAAAATTATTTCATAACACTAATTATAATTATGATAAAGACATTATTAACCCTAAAGTGCTTTTTTATGGTGAAATAAAAAAGCATGAAATGTATTTTTTAATATTTTTGTCTAAGTTAGGATGTGATGTATTATATGTAAATTCACTTTCCGACATAGATTTTCAAAAAATTGATAAAGATAATAAATATTCAAAACTTATAAAGTTACCTAAAACCGAGCCCTTATTAGCAACTAACTTTAAAACAGATACTAATTATAAAAAAGTTAATAAAGAAGTTATTATTGAAGTTAAAAAAAACATTACCCCAAATAAGTCTAATATTATAAAAGATACTAATTCAACTTCATCTATAGTTTTTAAAGACTCTATAAGTATTATTCTTAAAAGCAGCATGAATATATTTAATGATCTAATGCTTCCTGTCAATAAGAGAATTGGATTTATAAGTGGGACTATTCCTTTTATACCAGTATATTTTTATAGATATGTTGGTATAGAAAAAGATGAAAATAATTATTATAATGACTTATTTAAATTAGATAAAAACTTCAATATCTTAGATAGCTTATATTTAAAATTTACAGATTCTATACCTATGATTTCTAACCCTAAATTAATTACAAACACCCTAAATATATGGCAATATATAGATCCTTTTGAAATCTCATTAACCAATAAGCTTGCTACATTACTTATGGAATACAAGATATTTTCCACAAATTCTACTTTGAATTGTTCTATGGCAAATAGCTTTAGCTATATACTGGATATATACTGCAAAGAAGAAGAAAATCTAAATTTATCTAAAGTTAGAAATTTTACTTTAAAGTTACTTTCTTGGGTTCATAACTTTGTACCGAACCTTATGAAAGATTTTGACTTTCAAAACAAATCATCTGATGAAATTTTTAATCCTAAAGTTATATATTATGGTAATATTAAAAAACATGAGCTTTTATTCTTGGTTTTTTTATCTCGATTAGGCTGTGATGTTTTATATATAAATTCTCATTGTGATATGGTTTCAGAAGTTACAGAAAATAGTGACCTATTTTCAAAAAGCTTCGAACTCCCATATAAAGCTCCATTAAAAGAATTTCCAAAAGAAGAGTTACTTATACGTCAAGAAACTATTGCCCTAAAAGCCTCAAAAGAATTGTCAACTGCACTTTATACAGATGACGATGGATTTTATAAGCCTTGGCAATTTGAGGAATATAAGACCATTCCTATAACACTAAAAACTACCTATTATGAGCTGAAAATTTTATGGAATGAACCTTCTAGTTTACGTACAGGATTTATTGTTGAGAATTACACTGTACATATTCCAAACTTATTTGCAAAAATAAGTGGTGTTCACAGTGATTTGAATTTATATTGGAAGGATATTTCCCTGTTAAAATCATCGGAGAATACATTATTTATACGTGAAATTCCATTTACCAATGTAACTTATACCAAGACTGATTTATACTCTTTAGCCTTTGTACTTGATAATAATGGCTTAGTTGATAAACAAAAACTACATAATCATAGCTCTTATAAATTTACTTATTTAAAAACTTCCCTTCAACAAATTATTTTAGATAAGATAAATTATTTAATAAAAACTGATATGCTAATAAAAACTATAGATAAAGAATTGAAGTTAAAGATTTTAATGACTATTTTAGATATTGACAAGAACATACTACAGTTAATTCAGCAGTATGATTATCCTTCAAAAATACCTAAGCTTATTATTTATGATAATAATGAAAGTGCATTTAGCGATGAAGATTCCATTACTTTGTGTTTCTTAAATTTATTCGGATTTGACATTACTATATTAACTCCTACTGGCTATAACAATATAGAAGAAAAAATTCAAAGTAGATTTTATGATACTCATAGATTAGAAGAAGTGAACTTCAATTTACCCTTACCTAATTTAAGTGAAGAAAAAAAATACACCAAAGCAAAAGTTAAAATTTTTTTCTCTAATGTTTTTAATCTTAAATAATCTTTTAAAACAAATAAGGGAATTACATTAGTAAATCCCTTATTTGTTCTAACTATAATCATCCTACAACATCCATATTAAGTAATCTCAAAACGAATAAACAATAATTAAATCGTCTCTATTCCATAATTATTACACAAAGCTTCTAATCCGCCTCTAAATCCACTACCTATACAATTGATTTTCCACTCATTATTATGTCTATATATTTCCGCTACAACGATAGCTGTTTCTTTAGACAAATTTTCATTGAATTTATAACTTAAAGTTTCTTGTTTGGTATCTCCAGCTATTATTCTAAAGTACCCATCTGATACCTGGCCAAAATTTTGTTGCCTCTCCTTTGCTTCATATACAGTTGCAGTGAAAGCTAATTTTTGAATGTGAGGTGGTATTATATTTAAATCTAACTGTATGCACTCATTATAGACTTCTTTAAGACCAGTATTGTGATCTTGCTTAATAACTACTCCACCACAAGTGCTCTTTGTGTTTTCATAAAATATAAAATCTTTCTCTGCCGTTTTATTATTTATATCCACCATAAATACTGATATATCTAAGTCAAACTCACTATGATCATTTGAGATTATATTAAAGTCCAATGTCACTATTAATTTTGAAAGGTTTTTGCAATTTTGATTTAAGCTTAGCTTTTGCCCTTTCCCCAATTTAATGCTTTTCGTAACATCCACAAATTTTCTTTTATCCATATTTTTATTTCGCTTTAATGGCCCATTTACTTTAGGCTCAGTGATAACTTGGGGTTGTCCATTATTTGTACTTAAAGCATTATCTTTATTTATATGATGATCTGCACCAACTGCTATTGTTGAATTGTTTTCTGGAATAATCGCGGTCTCAACAATTAATTTCCCATATTGCTTCTTTTCGGATGTTATTTTTTTATTACCACTAACAATACTTATAGCCACAACAACATACCCCCTAATCTATTGCAATATTAAGTCCTGAAGCTCTTTCGCATGGCTGAACAATTACAGTTTCTCCTTGAGAATTAAATTCTAAAGAATAGGATTCACCAGAGGTTTGTCCAATAAGAGTTTTCCAATTTACATCTGTTTTAAAATGAGGGTCAGAACCTGTCCAACATACTACTGCGTCAGGATCGACTGTGCAAGGCGATTCTAGAAAAATAGGATTCCCATTTGTTGTTATAACTACCTCTGCATTATTAGAAGTGGCTGTTAGATTTGAAGTAAACATACCCTTTTGAGATATTACACCTGACCCCATAAATCTAACTCCATATTTGCACCCCTGCGTAAAAGCGGATAGTGTAAACACTATCTTTA
>DHIM01000179.1:3123-11730 GCA_002403785.1 Clostridium sp. UBA4746 | reverse complement strand
GTTTGCCTCCACCATATAAATTTTCACAATTAAAATGTTTATAAATAAAATAATTAAGATGTTTAAATCATAATGAATATAATCCATAATTCCTCCTTATCAGCAATCAAATACTCAACGGTATTGCTACACATTATATAACGATTGTACATCAATCGTAGATTTATGTTAATGCTCCATTATAATCCCTTAATATCTTTTGCAAAACTATTCCTATCCTCTTGATTTTCAAACAAATTAAACCAATCACATATTTCTATTGCAAAATCAATAAACGCTGTCCCTTGAGCAGTTATGACATTCCCATGTCTTATAACTCTTTCTAAAACAAGGTTTTCTCTTGGAAAAGGGTCTTTTCCTCCATATATATTAATTTGTTTCTGTCCCCATTCAACAATAGGAGTAGTATACTTAACATTATTTAAAACACCTGCCTTTGCCAAAAACACTGTTCCCGCCCCGCATATAGCACCTAATAACTTTCTATCCAAGTTAATCTTGTTAATTAGTTGTATCAGTTCTGGCTTAGTATCACCGTAGCATCCTCCACAAAGTATTAAACCTTCTGCATTTTCATTTAATACATCAGTCACTAATCTTTCTGGTTTGTACAAAATCCCAGAGCGGCCTTTGATGATTTTGTCTTCATATGCAATAGTAATTATTTCTTTTCCAGCATCTGCACCCAATAAGTGAGTAATAAATGTTATTTGATAATCAGTCATTCCATCAAAAATAAATACTAATATTTTTTCCATTTAATCTTGCTCCCACTGCAAGTTCTTTGCATTTTTATACTATATTACTAATTAAATCAATCTTTAATGATGGTACTTATACTGAAAATTGGGTTGGTTCAATTTTATTAAAATCTAAACACTAAGAATTTAATCTATCTTATATTCTCTTTCTTCTAAATTTTGAGCAAATCTTAATAAATAACCATCTGGGTCCATAATTAATAACTCTTTCTGTCCTATTAATTTCTTTAGAATACCATTCTGAATTAAATTTAATTTTTCTTATTGGTTATTCCATTCCCTCTTTAATAATCCATACATTATGTGATTAACATATTTATCATTTAAGCATTCTGCATCCCTTATTATTCCTTCTTCTTTGAACCCAAATCTTTTAGGAAGAGCCTTACTATTAGAATTTTCTTCTGCAACTGTAATTTCAATTTTATTTAATTGCATAGTATTAAATGCATATTCAATAAATGCCTGTAATGCCATCGTCATTATTCCCTTACCTTGAAACGATTCTCCAAGCCAATAACCTATTGATGCACATTTTCTATCCCACTCAACACTATTGTGACCAATTAATCCTGCAAAACTTCCGTTATATATTATTATCGCTTTAAAACCATGATTAGAAATATATTGCTCTTGTAGCGCTTTTATAAAAGTACTTATCATTTCAGCATTATTGGTTGACTTAACCCATGGTAACCATTGACCTAAATTCTCTCGGCTACCCTCAATTAATCTATACAATTCCGCTGCATCAAATTCATTTGGTAATTTCAATTCTATTTCTTTATTGACTATGTACTTGAACATTCTAATCCCCCCAATAAATTGCTAGTGTTGACTACGTTATAATCTTTTACTGTTGTTTAAGTATCGTAAAATTACAATTCATTTACTTTAAAAGAATATTGCTATGTATTTTGATAATTAAATAGATAAGTCCATTAGTATTTCGTTATCGAAATTACCATTTATATTGAAGTAATCTTTATGCACCCCGACTTTTTCAAATCCAAATTTCTCATACATTCTAATTGCATTCTTGTTACTTGCCTTTACCCCAAGACTTATATTCTTTACTGTACAACACTCCTTTGCAGACCTAATTAATTCCTCCATTACAGCACTTCCAATTCCATTTTGCCAATAATCTTTTTTAACGGAAATAGCAACTTCACTATTATGAGCTATCCTTTTCTTATTCGGACTACTAATCTGAGCAATACATACAATATCATTATTTATAATTCCTAAAATCATAAGTGTATTATCATCATTACTTATACTTTTAATGTATTCCATTTCCTTCTCAACAGTAAGATTAAATTCATCTTTACCGAATAATAGATTTTCACTTTCTCCACCAACAATATTAAGATATTCAACCATCCTTTTAGCGTCTTCTATTATTGGCTTTCTTAATACTAACTTCTCACCATTTTTAAATTGTATTTCCTTTAAAATATAACTTGATAAATCCATATCCATAAATATCCCCTCCCTTCTTACGAATTATATATAACCGTTAAAACTATGTGAATTTACTAAGCACCTTTCGTAAACTCTACATATCCACCCAACTTCAATTCTGTTTTCTTCCATCCATTTTCTATACATGACCTTGTTATAGTATGTGTTTTACTTACGCCCCACTAAGCACTATATTGATAGGCGGATTTAGATAGTTTAAACCCTATTATTTTTTCAATATCGTCATAAGCAAATATTACTTAAATTTTAAAATACTTCATCAACAATTCATATTTATAGTCACCTAACACTGCTTTCACATCTCTTTTATTTAAATATTTAAAAGCATAATGACTGCAAAAATATTATTCCAGCAGTCATCGTTAATCATTTATACTATATCCAATTCATCTATATTAAGCTCATTTAAAATTTCTTTTAATTTATCTAATTCCACTTTACTTATTGTAATCCCCTTTCGCATTTTAAGATGGTCTTCATCCCAATCTCTAACATCAATTTTAGGCTTTCTATCGTTCCAACTTATTATATTTACCTCTCTTTTCCACCCCTTAGCACCTTCGGATAGAACTCCTATATTCTTAATAATATCAAACTTGATCTCTGCCATTAATACCACTCCTTATCTCTAACTTATAAATCCATCCTAACGCCATAATTCTTCATCAAATTTATAGCAAAATGAGCTCTGTTTATTTTTTCATATCTAAAAATTATGTCCGCTCCATTCTTTTCTACTAACTAAGTTTTCCTTATGATTTATTAAGGCTCTATTTAATTCTTCTTTTGTAATTAAAGTTTTGTTCATACTGTGCGGTATTGAATTTAATAGAATCGGTTGCATAATCGCTAACTTAATCAGATTCATCAGTCAAAATTTCTATCTTATTTCTTTCTTCAAAGGATTTATCATACATAAACATATTCCCCTTAATCATTTAATATATTATATCATCTCTCAACATATTTCTACATACAAGCTAATATTTTCATACTAACAAACAAAAGATTACACTTCTAAAATAAGTATAATTATCCTATAATAAATAATGATAATAAAATTGAACATATTCACCTTTCACTTATTGATATTAGCAAATATAATAAATTTATAGACCGTGGAAAAATGATATTTAGAATGTTTGAACGTTCTAAAGACCTTAAAATTAATACAAACTATAATTTATTGCTTATTATTTAGCTATTATAAAACATTTATAATGATATAATTAATTATTGTTAGCTTATAATATATAAAACCAAAAGAAAGGAGCTATAAAATTATGTTAGATGATATAAGGATAAGAGCAAAAATTATGGGCTATATCACAATCTTAGTAGGCATAATAATTAGTTTTGTGTCGGTAGTATTGGGAGTATTCGGGATGCTTTCCTTTGAAACTGGAGGTAATTCTGCACAGATAATATCAATTTTCATACCTATAATACTCATAGGTAACTTAGTTGCTATCGTCAAAATTTACAATAAAACTAAAAAATGTGATTATGAACAAGAGGAATACGCAAAAAAATTAATTAAGGAACTAGGGATGTATTTCAAGGTTCAGACTATACTTATTATAGTTTTAATATTTGTATACTTTATATTGCCTATCTTGTTATTCTCATAGCAAACGTTATTTAAATATATTATATCATCTCTCAACACATTTTTACATACAAGCTAATATTTTCATTCTAACAAACAAGAGATTCCACTACTATAATAAGTGTAATCTCTAAATGATGTCTATGACAGCTTCAATCTTTTATCGTCCATTTATCACCCATCTTTTCACCCAAAGCATTTCAAAATCTCTATTTTTCCATCACCCAACTATCCTATTTCCATTCTTATGCCTCTCTCCTTAACTCCTCTTAAACCGTTGGTTTTCCTATCTTTCCATCCTATTTCCAATCTATCACCCCCCCTTACGAGATGCTACTTGTACTCAATATCCTACAACCGTTCAACAATATAAAGACATATTACTTGTTTATCACCAAGTACAATTCTTTTTTTATACTTCTTAAATCATATACTAATAATTATATAAAATTCAACTGTTAAAGATATAAGCCACTTTTGAAAGGCGTAATTCTTTAATGGTAGTGATAAGGGTAATTTGCTTTCTTAGGTGGGATTTCATAAATAGCAACATAGCTTTGATTTTCGTTACCTTCCCCTGTTACTTCGTATTTATTATACTCGTAAGGCTCATGCTCACATTTGTGTTTTGGCTGAATTAAATTTTTATTAGTTATCTGAATTTCACGGCTATCCATTTAATAATCTCCCTTCAATATCTCGTGTATAAGTTATACAGCACTCTTTACGCTTAGACCTAATAATATCCACTAAATACTCAACTAAAGATTTGTACGCTTCCTTGCCTTCATTAGAAACAAAGAATATTTAACTTTTTCACCCTCTATAATTTTTTCATCATAATAAAATGTATTTGATTCTATATCACTAAACCCAACACTAATTAGACTACCTTTTAATTTTTCTTGATTAAAACCATTATGCCCATCGAAGTCGGGATATTCTTTATGAAAGCTACCGTCATCTTCATTCAAATCCACAATACACAAATAGCCATCATTATTAAGCAACTTATGAAATTTACCTATTATTAATGAAGTATTATTAATATGATGTAATACCATAGAATTGTAAATAACATCAAACTTTGTATCTAAAGCATTTTTATCAGCTAATATATCCAAATGTTTAGTAACCATGTTATTCACTCTGTATTTATTAATCTTAGAGTTTAATATGTCTATCATTCCTTTTGATGAATCAACAAGTGTAATTCTTTTAAACCTATCATAAAGATTAAAGCTTACAAGACCAGTTCCACACCCAAATTCCATAGCAGAACAATTTTTATCAATAGAAATTGATTTATTTATTTCATTAGCTATTATTTTTGCTCTGTTAATTCTTTTATCGGTATCCCAAGTTTTAGCATATTCATCAAAGCTCACTTTTATGTTACCTCCCTAAATTAATTTTCGCATACTTATTTCTAATAACATTACAGGCTTATCATATTCATATTATTGGATTATACCATCTATAATAAAAGAATGGCCGCTTAACTGTCTCACCAGAATTAAGTATCATTCTTGTTTCTATTTTTTTAAATCCACTTTTCTCAATAACCCTCTGTGATGGAAAATTATCTGTTCTATATAAATGCTCATAATTTAACACCTCACCCCTGATACTAAAATTATAGATAACCTTTTTCTTAACTTTACCAGCAGTACATTAAAATTACATTATGACTCTATAACCCTTAAAATCCATTCATTCACTAATGAATTAAATACTTCTACCTGTTCTATCTGCAAATTATGTCCTGCTCTATCCAATACAGCAAAAGTTGCTCTTGGATAGTTGTCTAAAATACTCCATGCATCTTTATAACCTACGCTTGAATCTTGCCGTCCTAATAGTATAAGAGTCGGCTTATTAAACTTTTCATCCAGCCTATCAACATCAAATGAAAATGCATTCCCATTTTGTCCAAGCTGTAGTAAAAAATCATTATCTGCCAATCTTATGCCACATAAAATTTCATTTCTATATCTATCCCAGATTTTTTTACTTTGTACTACTTGTATCGAATTAAAACCCTCGGCATCAGATGGTTCAAGCTGTGATAATAATTTATCATCCCTCTTTAGAATAATATGTTTTGGAACATTGCGTTTTTTTAAATCCATTGTAATAGAAGGGCATAGTAATAATACTCCATCTACTCTATTTGCAATTCTATGTACTATTCCTCTTGCTAAATATCCACCGTATGATTCACCTGCAAGTAAAAAGTTTTCATTTGGAATAATTTTATCAATAAAATCAATTACAATTTCCAGCATTATATCTGGATCTGAAATCCACTTCTCACCTTTGGTTTTCCCCATCCCTGGCAAGTCAATATATATCCTTTTATACCCACCCCTATTACTAAATACAGGCTCCATACATCCTGTCATTAATCTATGGTCTACATGGGAACCATGTATCATAACAATTGGTTTGCCACTACCCATTACCTCATAATTTATAGATATATTTTTCATCTTACATTGCATTCTTTTTTCTCCTCTCATCTAATACACATTTGAATACTAAATAATCAAAAATTACAACTGCATTTTTACCAATTTTCATAATGTATTATTTCTTCAAGTTTTTTTCGTGGTCGGGCTTTTGGTGTTTCATTGGCATAACCCAAAGTGACAATACCAACTACGTATTTATCAGTAGGTATATTTAAAATTGGTCTGATTTCTTCTTGGATAAACCATGCAACCCAACAAGAACCTAATCCTAAGTTATCAGCTTCAAGTAGAATGTGTCCTATAGAAATTGATGTATCTCTAATTATTTGTTTAAGTTCTTCTTGTGGACTCTCTTCGTTTAACGATATGTTTATATCTGTATCTATCCTGCAACGTATATCTGCCACACATACAATAAAAACTGGAGCAGTAAGCATCCATTTTTGGTCATGAGCTACTTTAGATAATTTTTCTCTACTTAATTCTGATTTCACCACAATAAAATGCCAAGGCTGTGTGTTGCTACCAGACGGAGCAAGTCTTGCACTCGCGAGTAAATTACTTATTTTTTCATCTTCAACTTGTTTATTAATATATTTTCTTATACTTCTACGCATTTTAATTTCCTTAATCATTCTATTGATACCTCCCTCTAAAATATAAATCACTAACACCATCTACTCTATGTTCTTTCTTATACTGGTCCTAAAGAAGGTTCAAAGCCAACACAATATGTTAAACTCCTTATATGAAATTTTTATCTCCTTACGTCTTCTATAACATTTACAAAATCTAAAGTTAATGGTATATCCTAACCAATTCTAATAAAGGTTATTTTTATGGAACCTCCCCATCAACGGTCAACTTTTCAACTCTTTATATCATTCATCTGCTCTAAAATTATTCTTCTTTTATAAAATCTATATTTTTTATAAAATCCCAGTACATCTTCATTACCCTCTGCTACTCCTATTATTTTTGTTTTTACTTCATTACTATTAAGCCATTTTAATGCCCTATTCATCAATTTATCTCCCAAACCATACTTACGATATTCTTTCTCAATAAAAAGAGAGTCAATCTCTCCTATTAATTCCTTGTTTATTGTACTTATGCAATAACCGACATACACCGCCTTCTCTTTATCCTTAATTAAATCCACTTTAATCTCTAAATTTTCACTTCTACTGAACTTACTTTTTCTAACTTCATATTCCAACTTCACGAACTTATCAGAAAAATAATTTGCGTTACTTTCGTGATGCTGATTTAATTTCTCCCATAAAGGTTGTACTAAATCCAATAATTCTCTACCACCATCTATAAATTCAAAATCATTCATATCTAATCCTCCTATAAATGTGCATTTAATTATTATTTCATACTTATTTTACCTGATTTAACATTGGTTTGTTCCTTTACTTGAAAATAAAAGGTGTATAGGTTACTCATAATATTCATTTCCAATGCTTTTATCCAAACCAGCAACTTTCGGCCATTTTCCTGTTTCATTTATTGTAGAACCATTTATAATTCCTATATGACACATTAAATGTCTATATTGTCCCAATACTAAAGCTAATCTGGTATATTCACATACTTGTGGCTTTTCATATAACATATCATCTGTTAACTCACTCAAATATTTATTAATCTTAATTTTTATACCATCAAAATAACTAACTAATTCTTCCTTGCTTAATGTACTGTCACTTTTAATTTCAAGAGAATTTAGATTTTCCTCGTGAAGGATGGGCTCGCTGTACTGCTCTGGATTAATAAACCATCTATCAAGAGAATGAAGTGTATGATATAAGTGCTTCCGGATAGGCATTTCGCAGACAATAACATTTAAATTACACGTTTTTAACGTTATATCCATGTTATAAAACATAATATCAGTTTGTTCAATAATAGTATCAACTAACTGTCTTTCCATTTTATCTCTCCCCAATCTACTATTATTCACTTTCTGATTCGCAAACAACCCATATCTAAAACCATTAATAGCAAAAACACTGTATATTTCATCTCTTTCACTAACTTTTTGCCCTAATAATTTTTCGTAAAAGCTAATTGCTCTTTGGATATCTTTTACACATACATATAATGATTTTATACTAATCATTAAATTCATGCTTTCCCCTTCTTTACTGCAATAAATATAATCTTATTACTTAATATTTTTACCTAAATAATAAAAACCGTTTGATTTGTTACCATTCATCGTTTTTTATGTAACTTTTTCTAACTTTATAGTATTAAAGTCTGAGAT
>DHIM01000179.1:506-2925 GCA_002403785.1 Clostridium sp. UBA4746 | reverse complement strand
CTGAGATAATTAATTCTATCCAACTTAAATCATGATGTCTAAGTACTACCCCCTCAGGCAATTCAAAGATACCGTATTTGTTATATTTCTCTTCATATATCTTATATCTCTTTACATTCTTTGCATCTGTATTTAATAAAAAATCATTTATATATAATATTCCATCAGGCCTCAGCACTCTTTTAATTTCTTTCAAAAGAAAAACTTGTTCTTCATCAGATGCATCTATACCAAATAGGTTTTTAAACCCTTGTGAACATCTAAAATTGTATCTTCTTTATTCACAAAATCAGAGAACAGTTTAATCTGAAATGGTGTTGTAAACTGTTTACCTGTAGCCACTTTATTCCACTACTCCTTTTGTTTTACTTTTAAATTCATGTTTAAAATGCCTCCCCAAAAATTATTCGATTTACAGATTTTCTATTAATAATAACTACATGATACACTTATTTTGTCTTAGTCCATATTTCAGCTTTTCTATCGATGTCTTTTATAAAAGCATCTTTACCATTGCAGTAACCTTGAATATCATATCTAAAATCAATTGCCATTTTCCTTTTTAACTCACTATATATCCTTGCTTCTTCCGAATGTGCTATCAGATAATCTCTAAAATTAATATGTCTTAATATTTCAGGATTATCTGATTGAAAAATATGTATATGATGTGTTCTATTATATAAACCTTTCATAAAAAATCTACGACCTTTAATTCCATACTCTCCTTTACATATATATCCTAACTTGTCCATTTCCACATTATACTTATCAATATTATTTATGTTGACAACTCCTATTAAAATATCTATTACTGGTTTTGCATATATTCCTGGGATAGATGTACTTCCGATATGGTGTATCTCAATTATCTCGTTCTTAATAATAAGCATTATTTTTCCCATTTCTTTCAAGTAACCCTCTTTCCACTGAGAATTATACGGACCTACTTCAATTGTTCTAACTTGCTTTTCTTCACTCATGTTTATCTCCTCCATAATAGTAATATTCCCTGTTGGCCCTATCTATGCTCTTTTCACTCTATCTCAAACCAACTTACCACTCTATCCTTTTTAAACCCTAAACCTATTGCTAACCTCATAGATTTTTCGTTTTGCTCATCAATATGTACAAATGGAATTCTATTGTAACGACGAACTTTCTTAATTAAATCTATCATAACATCTTTAGCATATCCTCTCTTTCTATACTGAGGCAAAACATGCAAAAATCCTATAGCTCCATCATCTTGTGTAATTCCCCAAGCTATTAGTTTATCCCTATAACGAATACATGAACTTACTCCATTTGTTATTCTTTCAATAATATATTTAATAGATATAAAGTCTTTATAATCTGAATTTTCATATATAACCTCAGCATCATTAATTGTTAATTCTTCCACACTATGTGTAGGTTCTGCTTTAGATGTTCCACCTAATAATATTAATCTCATAGTAGCTAATTTCCATTTTATTTTATGCTCTTTACTTAAAATAGGAATCATCCATTCTTCAATAATCGCAAAATTTTTATCTTTATAATCTAATCTACTTTTAATTATTTTAAGTTCCTCTTCTGATTTCGAACTTATGTAAATCCAATTTCTATCACTTATTCCTTTAACTATAACTGAATTACCTATTCTTTTTATATAATATATAGGGTAATTTTGAATAAAGTTAATGATATTTATATTGTCAGTTTTATTTTTTATTAAAAACTCCATTATTTCATTTTCTTTATTTAAATCTGATTTTAATATATTAATTTTAAACATAATACCCCCCTTCATTGAACCATAAATTTCCATTGTGACATAATAAATAAACACTTCTTCTAAATTATGCAGATATTATTGCGGTCTTCTACATGGTGGTAAAAGGATTTTTCCCATATAATATTCAGCAACATATTTTCCATTAACTATAAGTGAGTTTTCTTTTAAACCTTTTTTGAACCCCATTTTTTCATATAATTTTATAGCACCTACATTATGTTCCATCACAGTTAATTCTAATCTTGTAACACTATTTTCTAATGCCCATTTTTCTAACTCTTCAAATAACTTTACTCCGATTTTGGGACCCCTATAAGTCTTATTCTTTTGGCAAATCTTCTTTCAGAAGATAAAAAGCTATTTGTCCACCTCCATTTTCAGTGAAACTGAATTTACGACGTAATTTGTGAATAGTTTAAAGCAAATTATCAATTTATAATTGAGCCATTCTCACTTCAATAAAAAGAGGGTCTAATAGCTAGATAATTATTTAGGCTGGTAGCCTATTTTTTATATTTATTTATTTGTATATAATAAATAAATGCATTAAAAGATAAGGAGTAAATTATAAATGAAAAAGGACTGTTGAACTAAAGAACAATATTAGTTAGTCAAGAATTAGACAAGTTTATTGTTTCT
>DHIM01000179.1:0-217 GCA_002403785.1 Clostridium sp. UBA4746 | reverse complement strand
TAACATTAAAAATTTAGTAAGTAGTCAAGAAGAAATAAAAATCAATCAGTCGAGAATTGAAAGAAAGTTAGATTCAGTAATAGAACAAATAGAATTTATAGAATACAGACTTCGTTAAATGGACATTTAACGAAGTCAATATTAATTAGTATGAACTTCGTTTTTTTCTCTCGTTTTTATATAATTTTTAATTTTTTTGCTACAAGGTTCTACTCCA